>JAYUPZ010000575.1:0-12959 GCA_043759805.1 Myxococcales bacterium
TGGGTGCAATCCATCGCGCCTTCCCAGGCGCCGATTCGGGAGCTGTTTCCAGCGGCAGATCTGTCGTTCGATACCCGGGCGTTCCAGAATGGTCATACGGTCGTCTCCGCCGGAACAACGGTGAGGATCGCATGGGTTCTCGATCCCATACTCGCCAGCGGCGCGCCCGTTGGAACAGCGAGCGTGTTTGCCCGAGCCACACTTTCGACGAAGTGGGTTGCAACGCCCACGCTCTCTTTTTCAACCAGTTTGAACGGCGGGCCACGAGCAGGCGAGCCCAATGAGACACTGTTCTCCGCGCAAACCCCGTTTCTCTACCGGTGGAATGCGAACCTCAGCCTCGAATTCGGCGGACGCTTTTTTCAAAGCGCGCCGCATTTGAGTGCCGACCGATTTCGATTTTCGCAGCGCGAGGCGTGGGCATATTTCGCCGTGCGAACCAACTTTGATACACGCAACACGACAACCCGGTAGCATTATAGGAACCCCGCAAGACATGAACATCGAATTCGTCAATCACGCCGGCTTTGTCATTGAATCTGGTTCGGTCCGATTGATCTGCGACCCGTGGCTTGAAGGACTTGCCTTCAACGACGGATGGGCACTGCTCTCACCAACCAGGTTCGCCTACGAATCGTTTGCGGGTATCACGCACCTCTGGTTCTCACACGAGCATCCCGATCACTTCAGCCCCCTTTGTATCAAAAAAATCCCACTCGATATTCGTGCAAAAATTACGGTGCTGTATCAGGCCACCAAGGATGCCAAGGTTGCGCAATTTTGCCGCAAGGCTGGCTTTGGCAACGTGATCGAAGTCGAGCCAAATTCCGTGCTGTCTCTCGGAGACGGCGTCGAGATAACGATCACACCCTGGAAAGACGGGGATTCTTGGCAATACGTCAAGACACCAGGTGGAACTCTGCTCAATCTAAACGACTGCATCATCTTGACCGAAGCCGAGATTCACAGCGTGATGGCTCGGATCGGTCCTGTCGACGTTCTTGCGACGCAGTTTTCGCTTTCCGCCTGGGAAGGCAACCCCGCGGAAGTGACGCGACGGCAGGCAGGGGCCCAACTCATGATCGACAAAGCCATCCTGCAGACGCGCATCATCAAACCGAAGTACGTTTTGCCTTTCGCAAGTTTCGTTTGGTTCTGCCACGAGGAAAACGCCTACATCAATCGCGAGATGGTTCCGGTGGAACGCGCCGAGCAGGCGTTGAGCTCAAAAACCGACGCAAAACCGATTGTCATGTATCCAGGAGATACCTGGCAGGTCGGCGATGCCCACGATTCACAACCCGCCATCACCCGCTACATGAACGATGTGACCGCGCTCCAGAACGCGTCGCCGCAAAAGGCCAAGGTGGTCACGGCCGCAGATCTCTACAAGGCCGCTAACGACTTCCGCGCAAACCTCGACAAAGATGCCGCGCCCAACCGGGTGAGACTCGCAATCGCCATGGCGGCTCTTGCCAGAGCAAGGGCAACCGGAACGCGAACCGAACAGCTTGAGGCGATCGTCGACGTGTTGCGAATGCGCCCTCGCCCCGCCTACATCTGGGTTCGTGACCACGAAACCGCCTACGCCTTTGATCTGATTTCAGGACTTTATCCCTGCGATCGTCCACGCGCAGATTGCGACATCGACCTCGGTGCGGACTCCCTGCAATACGCCTTCCGCTTTTTATGGGGCGGCGAAACACTACAAGTCAACGGTCGATTCAGCGAAGGCCATCCTGGTGGATACAAACGTTTGTTTGGATATCTTTGGCTCGCGCTCGACAAAAACCGCGGCGGAACTTACACGTGGAAGGACATTCCCAACAAACTTGTCCGACGCGCCCGCTCAGTTTTCGCGAATCTGGCGAATCGAACTGCGTCCTAGTCAACCGAAGTAGGAGGGTGCGTTTCCAGGTTTCCACTTGATGTTGCAGCCAATGCTGGGGCGCTGCAGGGCCGACGGCACGTGACCCGCAAGGACGGCATCAAGGGCCGCCCTTAGATCCGCGCCCGTAACCGGTTTGCCGTTGGTCGGTCGGCTGTCGTCAAGTTGACCGCGGTAGACCAATTGCTGGTTGCCATCGAAAAGAAAAAAATCTGGGGTGCAGGCAGCCCTATATGCCTTCGCCACTAGCTGCGATTCGTCGTACAGATAGGGAAAAAGATACCCGCGTATCTCGCGTTCTTCCTTCATCTTGGCGGGCGAATCGTCGGCGTACTTGGCCACATCGTTGCTTCCGATGGCAAAGATCGCGATGCCCTTGCCACCGTAGTCACGGCCCAGGGCTGCCAGCTCACCGGCAACGTGTTTGACGAAGGGGCAGTGATTCGAGATGAACATGACGAGGACGCCGCGTGCGTCAACAGGGTCGGAATTCGACGCCAAGCGGCCCTCGGTGTCCGGAAGTCGGAATTCTGGGGCTTTTGTGCCCAACGGCAGCATCTGGGAATTGACGGCGACCATGCTAACGGGATTAATAGCACTCGATGCCCTGGTTTTCATTTCACGGTGGCCACAGTGGATCCTATTGCCGTCATGCACGTGGGACCCTGGAGCAAGTGGCGCAACGCGCCCACGCCGAGGGATTCACCTCCTTCGGGCTTTCGGAACATGCGCCGCGGTATCGAGCCGAAGATTTCTATCCCGATGAAGTTGATCTCGTCCCGGCCGATCTCGCCTCGATGTTTGAGAAGTATCTGCAGCGGGCAACAGAACTGCGCGAGGAGTGGTCTGACCGTTTGGAGATCATCGTAGGGTTCGAATCCGAAGTCGTTCCCGGCGAATCCTGGCTGTCCAAGACGCAGGCGATACGGAGCGATCCGCGCATTGAGTACGTGGTAGGCAGCGTGCATACCGTGGGCGGCGAGATTGTTGACTTCTCTGCCAAGAGAACCGCGGATGTGGCCGAAAAATTTGGCGGAGCCGAGGAACTTCATCGCCGGTACTTCAATGAAGTTATCCAGATGATCGAGACCCTCCGACCGGACGTCATCGGCCACCTGGACTTAATCCGTAGATTCGATGGTCATGCCCCGAGCTTCTCAAGCGAATCGTTTCGACTCATCGATAGAGCGCTCGAAGCCACTTTGAGCGTCGGAGGAGCCCTCGATGTCAACGCCTCGCCCGTACGGAGGGGCCTCGGACCCGCATATCCCATGCCAGCGATTCTCGAACGCGCGTGCCGCATGGGTGTTGCGGTTACGCTTGGAGATGATAGCCATGGTCCTGACGACGTCGGAGTCGGTCTTCAGGCATCGGTCGAGGCCATCGGCAACGCTGGCTACAAAACGATTCGCTATCTTTCGCGCAAAGACGGTGTTGCAACCTGGCACGACGCCCCCATCGAACAGGTCGTCTCGGTCAATCGATCCCTCTGAAACACGTCGATGTCGAACGTACTCATTCTGGGAGCCACCTCTGCCATCGCTGCCGAAGCAGCACATCTCTATTCCAAACGCGGCGACCGGTTGTTGCTCGTGGGCCGCGATCCGGAGAAACTCGCAGCGCTACAACGAGACAACGTCGGCGCCGAGATCATCAAGGCCGATCTCAACGATCTCAACAACGTCCCATCCTTGGTGAACGAATGCGTGTCGCGTTTGAGTCCCGTCGACACCGTACTCATCGCTCATGGTTATCTGGGCGATCAACACCGATCCGAGAGCGAATGGAGCGAAGCAGAATTGATACTGCGCACGAACTTTTTGTCGGCCGTTGCGTTGCTCATCCCTCTTGCGCAACACCTTGAATCGCAGGGACATGGACGCATTGGTGTAATCACATCGGTCGCAGGTGAACGCGGACGACCGCGCAATTACACCTATGGGGCGGCCAAAGGTGCGTTAAGTCTGTATCTCGAAGGCCTTCGAACACGACTTCACCCCAAACGCATCACGGTCACAACGTTGAAACTTGGTCCCGTCGACACACCCATGACTCGCGATCACAAAAAGCACGCTCTGTTCGGAAAGCCATCCGCAATCGCTGCCGACATCGTCAAGGCTGTCGACGACGGCAAGGCTACCGCGTTTGTACCTTGGTTCTGGGGACCCATCATGGCGGGCGTTCGAGCCACGCCAGAAGCGCTCTTCCAGAAACTCCCCTTTCTGTCAGGGCGCTGATCGTTCGGTTTCGCGCGGTTTAGAAATTGATTTTTCGCATCACGAAGCGCGGTAACCGCTTGATGATGAACATCACCCAGCGCCAGGGCCCCGGCGTGTAAAGAACGGGCGTTCCACGATCCATGGCGCGCAAAACCTCGGTAGCGACTTTTTCGGGTTCGCCCGCGAAGGGTGGCGGCTTTAGACCCGCGGTCATCCCGGTTTTGATAAAGCCCGGCTTGATTGTCACCACCGATAGGCCCTGCGCGTGAAACTTGTGGTCGATCGATTCGAGGTAGTGTGAAAGACCCGCCTTGCTTGCGCCATAGATCGCCACGGGCTTTCGGCCCCGATCTCCCGCAACAGAGGAAAAAACCACCAGCGTTCCACCGCCCGCAGCAAGCAATCGTTTGCGAACATCTTCGCAAAACACGACTGTATTGGCAAAGTTCACGGTCAAAAGACGTCGCGCGAATTCCGGTTCCGCTTCCAATCTGTCTTGTGTTGCGAATAGCGCCGCAGTCACGATGACTGCATCCATTTTTCCCAAATGAAGCATGGCCGCATCGAGTGCTGGCCCGAAGGTTTCGGGTCGTTCGAGATCGCAGGGCGCAAACCCCACCGTCGCGCCATGCCGGGTCGATCGCGCCTGCGCATCCGCGGCACTGCGAGGCAGTTCATCCACTTCGTTTCCAAGCAGGAACAGTTCGTCGCCGCGGGCCGCAACCTGTTGTGCCAGTGCCCGTCCCATACCGCGCGTGGCACCCAGGATCACAATCTTCATCGAAGAGACTCCTCGTTTGAATCGCCGAACAGGCGAACAGACTGCGCACTTCGCAGCTTTCCCTTCGGATCCCACGTTTTTCGTAGCTCCAGAAAGGCGGGTAAGCGCGGTTCCATGGCTGCAAAATGTTCAGCGCGCGTGAAGCGATCTTTGGAAAGGTAGATCCGACCTCCAAGACCGATGACGAGATCGTTCAACTGATCAGTCAATGATTGGATTTTCGCATTGACCGGCATATCGACTGCAAGGGACATCCCCTGCATTGGAAAAGACAATATCCCCTGCCCCTGTTCACCGCAGTCTTTGATGACCGTCACCGGCGAGATTCCGCCTAGTCTGGTCAGCTTTTCCACAAGCGCCTGCATTCCTTCGACGCCTGAGGCGCGCGGCAAGACACACTGATACTGAACGAAACCGCGCTTGCCGTACCCGCGATTCCAGTCGCGAATCGCATCGAGTGGATAGAAGAACGGTTCCCACGAAACCACACCGATCGATTTCTTCTTTAATTGCTTCCAGTAGTACGCCGCGTTGAAAGCGCGAATCGTCAATGGATTCAAGGCGAAATTCGGCAAGTCGATTGGAAGGCGTTTTTCCTTCTTGAGTGTCGGCGGACGATCGAGCGCTTCGGTCGGCAATGCCCATCTGCCCTTGTTAAGCAGACCGCGACCGCGACTTTTTCCCGAGGCCGCAAGATCAATCCAACCGACCGTCATGGGCCATTGCGCCGCCGCTTCCTGGATCGCCGTCAGAAACTCATCAAGCGATCCGAGCCGTTCGCTTTCCATTTGAATCCACGAGGACGGAATACGCTCGAGCTCTACCTCGACCTCAAGAATGTGCCCAAGTAGTCCCATGCCACCAACACTGCCCCAAAAAAGATCGGCAAGTTTCGTGGGTGAACACACCACGATGTCTCCGTTAGCGAGACACATTCGCAAGGCCCGAACGTGGGATCCAAAGCAGCCCGAGACGTGGTGGTTCTTGCCATGAACATCTGATGCAACCATCCCTCCGAGTGTCACAAACTGCGTCCCGGGAGTTACCGGCGTGAACCATCCGCGATGGATAAACGTCAGATTCAGATCGCGAAGGCACACCCCCGCTTCGGCTCGAAGCACACCAGTTTCCGTGTCGAACGATAAAATCCGATTCGCAAGACGGGTTCCGATCACACGATCACTACCGGCTCCTGGCAACGATGAATCGCCGTACGAACGCCCAAGGCCACGAAAAAGCCGAGCATCGCCGGCCAGACGCACGAGGTCCTCTCCCAGAATCTCGGTGCCGGGAGCGGGGAGACGCCCCCATCCTGAAAGAGTCGGATCCGTCATGGGCTTGATTGTTGGTAGATATGGCACGGTTCCGGGGGGGTTCCAACAACCCTAAACCCACACGATTCGCGAATCCGAACGGATCGGGGCTGCTCGACCCGAGCTCCACCCGTCTTCCGCCGCTGGACGCCCGAAAAAATCCGTGTAGACTGGGGTCTTCGGCCATGCAAAGCGCATCTCGTGTCATCATCATTCGCATTATTTCCCGGGAGGGATTCCGGTAGGGCTTTGCTGTGCACGTTTCAGAAAGCCCTGCCGACCGGCGGGGCTTTTTTTTTGGGCCTGTCTCCAACGTACGAACGAAGAAAAAGAACACCATGAGCAAGCGAATCGAATCGAACCGCGTCGAATTGTACGACACCACACTGCGCGACGGAACGCAGGGGCTCGGCGTTAGCCTTTCGCTGGCCGACAAGATTCGCATTACCCGCCTGCTGGACGAACTGGGATTTGACTTCATCGAGGGCGGATATCCGCTGTCGAACCCCAAAGATGCGGCTTTCTTCGAAGAAGCGCGAAAACTGAAAATGAAACATGCCAAGATCTGCGCGTTCGGCATGACACGTCGAAAAGGGATCACCTGCGACCAGGATCCAGGGATGAAGGCCCTCGTTGACGCGCAAACCCCAATCATCACGATCGTCGGAAAGACCTGGGATCTGCATGTGGACGAGGTCCTGCGCGTCGAACGCCAAGAGAATCTCGACATGATTCGCGACTCCGTCGAGTTTTGTCGCCAATCGGCAGAGGTTTTCTACGACGCCGAACACTTTTTCGATGGCTACCGGTCCAACCCCGAATACGCCATCGAAACATTACGTGCAGCGCTGACGGGCGGCGCGACCCGCATCATCCTTTGTGATACCAATGGCGGTTTTCTCCCGCAGGACGTGGAAACGACCATTGCCGAACTGAAGCACAAGCTTGGCACCGCACTGGATAGCGCCGGGCTCGGCATCCATTGCCACAACGATGGCGGCCTCGCTGTGGCCAACACGCTCGCGGCTCTACGATGCGGTGTGATTCAGGCGCAGGGCACCATCAATGGCATCGGTGAACGCTGCGGCAACGTGGACCTCATCTCCATCGCCGCAAATTTGCGGCTCAAGATGGGAATGGAGTGTCTACAGGGAGACGAGTCCACGAGCCGGCTCACGGAGCTGTCGCGCTTTGTCTACGAAGTTGCCAACATGACACCCGCAACGGGACAGCCCTTCGTTGGCGCCGGGGCGTTTGCACACAAGGGTGGCATGCACGTGCACGCCGTAAATCGGCTTGCGCGAAGTTATGAGCACATCGCCCCCGAAAAAGTCGGAAACCGACGTCAGGTGTTGGTTTCCGAACTCTCGGGTGCGTCCAACATCGCGGCCACCCTCGGGGAGAAGTACGGCGTCAAAGACGATCGGGATGTTCAACGTCGCGTACTCGAACGCGTACAAGATCTGGAAAACCAGGGATACGTTTTCGAGGCGGCGCCGGCAGCACTCGAGCTCATTCTTTTGGCGGAGATGGGCAAGCGAACCCCGTTTTGGCGACTTGACCACTATCTCTGTGTGGTACGAAAAGACGGTGGCAAGCCCCCCATCACCGAGGGTCTCGTCAAGATCTTCATCGGTGAGAAAATCGAACTGAACGTTGCCGAGGGCGATGGCCCCGTCAATGCGCTCGACATGGCCCTGCGCAAGGGACTGGCCTCGCACTATCCGGAAGCCGCGAACCTGCACCTGCGCGACTACAAGGTCCGTGTGATCAACGGCATCGAGGAAACTGCAGCACGCGTGCGCGTCATCATTGATTTTGCACGCAAAAACAAAGAGGGCAACGTCGTCGCCGAGTTCTCCACAGTGGGTGTCAGCGAAAATATCGTGGACGCTTCTTGGGAAGCGCTCATCGATGCTTTCGAGTATCACCTCATCGAGTGCGGAATCGCACCCGCGACCTGACTACGACGACGCCACGTGTTTGGCGATCATCTTTGATGTGCGCGGTATGGCAGCCTCAACCTGTTTCTTCGCCATGCCGCGCAAACTCGAATAGGTCCTTTTCACTGCCTCATTCTTTGCGCGGCCAGCACGTGCGTCCGTGATACCAAGCAGAGCTTCCGCCGCACGGCCAGTGTTCGCTTGCAGGAACTGATCAATCGGTTTGTTCGCTGCCTGCGCTTCTTGAAACATCGGATCGAGGGCGCTCGCAAAGTCTTCCAACAAACCGTCTATCACCTCGGGCACAAAACCGGGCTTGATCGCCTTGACGATTTTGTAAGCGGCTTTGATAGGAAAGCCAGTGAGCCCCTTCGAGGAAACTTCCTCTTCGATGACGCGCTCGCTGTCGGCGACGACCTTTTGTCGGGTTCCGGGACGGGTCAAGATTTCATTGAGGGATGGCATCAAGGCGAAATCTACCCTGTCGAGACGGTTCGTGGTAGCAGGTTTTGTGCGCCAATTTTCGCCAAGTCCCCGGACTGGCCTCGCCGTCTTGACGGGCATCAACGTGCTCAACTACTTGGATCGCTACGTTGCTGCGGCGGTTTTGCCCCTCATTTTGGCGCAGCTCGCCCTGACGGACACACAGGGTGGATCCCTGCAAACCATGGTGATTGTGGTTTATACGCTCGTGTCCCCCCTTGCCGGGTGGATTGCGCCCTTGACCTCGAGGTTTCGACTCGCGGCCATCGGCGCCCTCATATGGAGCGCTGCAACCTTCGCCTCGGGGATGACCTCGACATTCACGCTGCTCCTCGTCGCGCGCGCTCTCGTCGGATTCGGCGAGGCAACCTACGCGGTTGTCGCGCCAACCTTGATATCCGACTTCTACCCGAGTGCAAAGCGTGGTCGCGTGCTCGCCATTTTCTACTGTGCAATCCCCGTTGGATCGGCGCTTGGGTTTCAACTTGGCGGATGGGCGGGCTCAAACTTCGGTTACCAGTCGGCCTTTTTCATCGGCGGCGCGCCCGGTCTCGTACTCGGGGGATTGTTATTCTTCATGCGCGATCCGGAGCGTGGCGCCATGGACTTGCACATGCGATCGGCGTCGCATCGTCCCACCGCTTCTGTGTGGCGAGCGCTGTGGCATCGCAAGGCGTTCGTCTACAACACGCTGGCGCAAACGTTGTACACATTCTCGTTGGGTGGACTCGCTTTCTGGATGCCCACGTTCTACACGCGGGAACATGGCCTATCACTGAAGTTTGCGACCTTTGTCTTTGGCGCAATCCTCGTTGTGGCCGGGTTCGCAGGAACACTCGTCGGCGGCTACTGGGGCGACCGCCTGTCAAAACAACACAGCGACGCGCACTTCAGCTTTTCCGGATGGACCCTTATTGCAGCCCTGCCCTTTTCTGCCCTGGCAATCGCGGCTCCCCAACCAATCGTTTACTGGACAAGCCTATTCGTGACGCTCTTCTTGCTGTTCATCAACATCGGGCCGCTCAATGCAGCGATGGTCAACGCGCTCGAGCCAGATTTGCGTGAAAAAGCCTATGGCGTTCATACCTTCGCCATCCATGCGCTGGGCGACGCCATCTCACCGATCCTGATAGGCTTGGCCTCTGACCGCATGGGACTCAAGTGGCCGATGCTTATGGTGGCGGCATACATGTCGCTCGGCGGCGTAGTCTTGCTTTGCGGACGCTCTGCGCTGCGTCGAGATCTCGAGATGCTATCTTCCCGCCATCCATGAGTTCCCTTCGCCAGGAAACAGAAATCGCCTACGGAATCGCACTACGGGCCGCGGAACTTGTGCGCGGATACCACGGAAAAAAGATCGAGGTCGATCGCAAAAGTGAAAATGAACCCGTCACCGAGGCCGATAGGCTCGCAAGCGATCTCATCGTATCGGCCCTGCGTGCTGCGTTTCCTGGCGATTCGGTCCTGTCCGAAGAAGTACCCGACGACGGTTCGCGTCTTGGCCAACGCAGGGTCTGGATGGTCGACCCCATCGACGGCACAAAGGACTTCATTCGCGGCGATCTCGGTTACGCCGTCATGATCGGACTTTGTATCGATGGTCGTCCGCGCATCGGCATCGTCGCTCAACCACCAACCCGTATCACCTACGCGGGCTTTATCGACGGCAACGAACGCGTCGCCTGGCAACAGGAGGCCGACCAACCCCGAGTTCCGCTCGTGCCATCGAAGAAGTCCGCGATCGGAGAAATTCGTCTGGTTGCATCGAAATCTCACCGGGGTCCTGAAATCGACGCTGTTCGAGGGGCCCTTGGTATCAAGGACGAATTCAACATTGGAGGCGTCGGGATGAAAATGAGTCTTGTCGCCAACGGAACCTGCGACCTGTACGTATATCCCGGGGACAAGACCAAGCTCTGGGACAGCTGCGCACCCGAGGCAATCCTCACAGCAGCCAGCGGAAGCGTCAGCGATCTTGCAGGAAATCCACTGCGCTACGACGAGCCCGAGCTGTTCAACAAACGCGGCATCATCGCTTCGAACGGGCCGCTGCACACACGCGTCGTCGAGGCGCTTGCGGCAGCGGGCGTTCGCATCTAACGGCGCCGGCGAACGTTCCTATTTGTAGCCTGAAACGTATTTCAAGCGATGAGCGATCTCGCGAATCTTGGGCATGTTGGCCAACAATTCTCCGGTCGTATCCCAGCGACCTTCCACGAGTTGCTGACGCGGTCCTTCGCCCATTTCGACCGGATAGCTGCGGGCACCGATGTGGATCGTCTTGCCCGCGAGATCCAGTTTTACAGCCACATTCGGATCGGCCTCAAGGGCGGACTGCATCGCATCGGCCGATGACGCGTCGACCGTCACGCAAGGCACTCCCAGGCTGACGCAGTTGCCGAAGAAGATCTCGGCAAAGCTTTCACCCACGATTGCCGTGATACAATTTCCCCAGCGTTTGATCGCTTGAGGCGCGTGTTCGCGCGACGAACCGCATCCGAAGTTCTTGTTTACGAACAGGATGGTGCCGTTGGCGAACCGAGGATCGTCAAAAGGATGAATTTTTCCCTGCTCCTTGAGCTGAAGGCGATCATCTTCGAAGGCGTGATCACCGAGGCCCTCAAACGTCACGGTGCGCAGAAAGCGCGCCGGGATGATGCGATCGGTATCGATGTCATTTCCGCGCAGGGGTACACCGGGGCCCACCAGGGTTTCTCGTCGTGAATCTTGCATGGCGATTTCCTTATATCCGTGATCAAAAAATTAACTAGGCAACGCCGAAAAGTCGACGGGCGTCGGTGACCTCTCCCTTGATGGCAGCGGCAGCGACCATCGCGGGGCTCATGAGCAAGGTGCGACCAGTCGGGGAACCCTGGCGGCCCTTGAAGTTGCGGTTTGACGACGAGGCACAGACCTGTCGCCCCTGCAGTTTGTCGGGATTCATGGCAAGGCACATCGAGCACCCGGCCTCCCGGAACTCGAAGCCAGCTGCCGTGAAGATCTTGTCGAGTCCCCTTGCGATCATGTCTTCACGCATCGATTGCGATCCGGGAACGACCAACGCCCTAACGTGTGACGCTACCTTTAGATTCTTGCCCTGGATAAGCCGCGCCACCTCCGCGAAATCAGACAACCGTCCGTTTGTGCACGAGCCGATGAATGCCACGTCGATCCGGGTGCCGTCGATTGGTTGTCCCGGCTCGAAAGACATGTATCGGTAAGCCTCCGTCATCGATTCGCGCTCGTCCGCGATTGCATCCACGGCTGCCGGGATCTTGTCCCCAACCGCGAGCGACTGTCCCGGGTGGATCCCCCATGTCACCATGGGTTCAATTTCGGCCGCGTTGTATTGTACGACATCATCGAATGCCGCATCCGGATCGCTCTTCATCGAGTCCCAATCCGCGACAGCCTTCTCCCACACATCTTCCGAAGGCGCGAAAGGTCGACCCTTGAGGTAGGTGTACGTCGTTTGATCGGGATTGACGTATCCACAGCGTGCGCCACCCTCGATGGACATGTTGCAGACGGTCATCCGTTCGTCCATCGAAAAGTTGTCGAACACCTCGCCCGCGTATTCGTACGCATACCCCACGCCGCCGTTGACGCCAAGTCGGTTGATTACAAAGAGCGCAACATCCTTGGCGTACACGCCGGGACGCAGTTTTCCGTTCACCTCGATGCGACGAACCTTGAGCTTGTTCATCGCCAGCGTTTGTGTTGCCAATACATCGCGCACCTGCGACGTTCCGATACCGAACGCGATGGCACCGAACGCGCCGTGAGTCGATGTGTGCGAATCTCCGCAACAGATCGTCATACCGGGCTGGGTCAAGCCCTGTTCGGGTCCAACAACGTGCACGATTCCCTGCTCGCCCTTGTCGGGAGAAAAGAAACGGATGCCATGCCGGCCGACGTTGCCCTCGAGGTGAACCATCATCTGTTCGGCGAGGCTGTCTTGCAAAGGACGCAGCTGCGTTGTCGTCGGAACGATGTGGTCGACCGTCGCGAATGTGCGGGCGGGAAACGCGACCTTCAGGCCAAGTTCATCAAGCATGCTGAAGGCCTGCGGAGAGGTCACTTCGTGAATCAGGTGAAGGCCCATGAACAGCTGAACCTGCCCGGAGGGCAAGAGAGCCACGGTGTGGCGTTCAAAAACCTTTTGATACAGTGATTTTCCCATCGTGTATTCCCGTCAACGTGTCGTTTGTTTTTTGGTCCGGCCATTTGCGCCCGCATAGTCCTCCATGCGGCGCGCCAACTCATCAGCAAATTTACAGAATTCCGCGAGGCCGTCGGCGTCGAGATCGTTCCAAATGTGATCGATCGCGC
>JAYUPZ010000576.1:0-6041 GCA_043759805.1 Myxococcales bacterium
GGCGTTGGCCGTATCGGCGGGGCTCAGCGCTCCGGCGTCGGCTCAAAAGCTAAGCAGCGCAGCGCTTGACCTGCAGCTGTTTCGTCCGGCGATTGATTCAAAGGGCTTCATCACCCTCAACGCGTCGCAGATACTCGCCCCAGGCGATTTTTCCTTCGGTCTTGTAACCACCTGGGCTCGTCGGCCCTTGTTCCTCGAAGGTGGCCCGGGCGAAACCTTCGAGATCGACAATCTCATCACGCCATCGCTCGTGGCTGCGGTGGGTCTCTTCAGCCGCGACCAGTTCGGGGTCGAGCTTGGTGTGATGGTTCCGATCTCGATCGTGTCCGGCAAGGCGACTCCGACGGATGAGGGCACCGACGACACCAGCGCGAACGACGACGAGGACTACAAGTTCGACGGCCAGGGCATCGGCGACATCGTGTTGCATCCGAAGTTCCGTCTATCGAACGCAAGCCGCAACAAGATCGGTGTTGCGATTACGCCCTCCGTTTTGTTGCCGACGGGCGACAAAACGCGCTTTCTTGGCGAAGGCAAGCTTATCTTTCAGCCAACGATCGCTGTCGACACTGAGGCGGGCGACCGGGGTCGCTTCAAATTGGCCGTCAACGCCGGTGCCCGCATTCGATCAAGCGAAAGTAAATTCCAGGATGTCCCCTCGAACTTCACGCACAACACCGTTGCGCCGAGCATGGGGGCGGCAGGGAACCGAAATACGAATGCCGGTATTCGCGTCGGCAACGAAGTGATAGGTGGCCTCGCAGCATCGTTTGCGATCGAGCCCGAGCGGTTCGATATCGTGGCCGAAGTGTACGGCGGTTATTCATTGACCGGAAAGCTGCTCTCGAACATCACAGCGAGCGGCGCCGATGAAAAGGCTCTTGCACCGTTCTCGGAAGTGCTCGCCGGGATCAAGCTTTACCTGGCACGCAACTCATTTTTCCAGGCCGGCGCGGGCTGGGGTATTTTGCCCGCCTACGGCGCCGCTGAACGTGGCCGTCTGTACATGGGATTTGTGTTCGAGCCGTCAATAGGCGATCGCGATCGCGACGGCTACAAGGACGACGTCGACGGTTGTCCCGACGATCCCGAAGACTTTGACGACTTTGAAGATCTCGACGGTTGTCCCGATCCCGACAACGATCAGGACGGCATTCTTGACGTGGATGATCAGTGTCCAAACGATCCGGAAACTCGCAACGGGTTTGAGGATGAGGACGGCTGCCCAGATGACACGTCGAATGATCGCGATGGCGACGGCATCCCGGATGACGTGGACAAGTGTCCCGACGATCCAGAAGACAAGGACGGCTTCGAGGACGAGGACGGTTGTCCCGAGCCCGACAACGACAGAGACGGAATCCTTGACGTGGATGATCTTTGTCCGAACGATCCGGAAGATAAGGACGGTTTCGAAGACGAAGACGGCTGCCCGGAGCTCGAAAACGACAAGGATCGCATCCTCGACGTGGACGACAAGTGTCCGAACGAGCCAGAAACCTACAACGGTGTCGAAGACGAGGACGGTTGCCCAGACAAGGGCCGCGTCATCGTGCGCAAGGGCAAGCTTGAGATTCTCGACAAGATTTACTTCGAGACCGACAAGGACGTGATTTTGCCGATTTCGTTCCCGTTGCTCGATGCCATCGGCGCAACCTTGAACGGCAACCCACAGTTGCAACTCCTCGAAATTCAGGGCCACGCGGACGAGCGTGGTCAGGATGACCACAACCTCGATCTCACGGAACGCCGCACGGCTTCGGTCAAGCGGGCGTTGGTCGAACGCGGTGTCGATGGCTTGCGCTTGAGCTCACATGGCTACGGCGAGACGATGCCGGTGTGTAAAGAACACAACGAGCGTTGCTGGAGTCAGAACCGCCGCGTTGAGTTCGTCATCTTGCGCCGCTCGGACGACGTTGGAGGCCTGAACGGCACCGAGGGTCAATAGAGCCACAACGCTCTCGGCTAAACATGCAGGGAACCATCCCGCGCGATAAGATCGATGAGATTCGGCAAAGGGCCGATATCGTGGAGATCGTTCGCCGTCACGTTGAACTTAAACGCGCGGGACCCGGAAGCTGGAAAGGCCTGTGTCCGTTTCATTCGGAAAAATCACCCTCGTTCTATGTAAACGAACAAGGTTTTTTCAAGTGCTTCGGTTGCGACGAAAAAGGAGACGTCTTCAAATTCCTGCAGCGGGTTGAGTCGCTCGGATTTATGGAGGTTGTGCGTGAGTTGGCCGAAACCACTGGCGTCGATCTGCCCGAAAAGCAACAGACGCCGGCCCAACGTCGAGCCATCGAACGGGAAGCCAGCGAGCGCGATCGCATGCGCCGGGCGATGTCGCTGGCGGTCGAGTTTTATGTCGAGCAATTGAAGACGACAGGTGCCTCGGCCGCGCGCGATTATCTGGCGGGACGTAAACTATCCGAGGAAACGCTGACCAACTTCGCCGTGGGATATGCACCGGCAGGTGGACAAGCCCTCACGGATTTTCTGGAGGCGCAACGCGTGCCCTTCGAGGATGCAGAACGGCTGGGTCTGGTCAGGCAGAACGAGCGCGGCCCCTATGACTTTTTTCGCGATCGCATCATGTTGCCGGTTTTTGATCGGCAGAAACGTCCGGTCGGGTTTTCGGCGCGCCTCCTCGATCCAGAAGCCAAGGCGGCGAAGTATGTCAACACGCAGGACTCGCCGCTGTTCCACAAAAAGACCCTGCTTTACGGGCTACAGGCCGCTCAGGACGGCATCCGACGCGCGGGCAGGGCGATTGTCGTCGAGGGTAACTTCGACGTGATGGCGATGCACGATGCTGGACTGAAGGAAACCGTGGCGCCCATGGGTACGTCGCTTACCGAGGAGCAGATCGCGATGCTGGCGCGCATGGCGAAACACGTGGTGGTGCTCTTTGACGGCGACGATGCGGGCGAGCGAGCATCGCGGCGGGTGGTGCCTTTATTTGTGGCCGCAGATATCGACGGCCGGATCGCGCGTCTCCCACGAGGCGTGGATCCAGACGAACTCGTACACGACGAAAAGGCCGGAGGTCTGGCCGCGATTCGGGATCTGGTGGACATGGCACGGCCCGTGGTGGAGCAATTCATTGACGATTCTGTCGGGGCGGCCGAGGCAACGGTTCCGGGACGCATCGCCGCCCTTGAACAGGCCGCAGTGGTGATTGCATCGGTGCGAAATCCAACCGCTCGCGAACTTTATACTTCGCGCCTTGCCGCCGGGCTGGGCATGGCCCCCGAGCAGGCGGCTCGGGCAGTGCGTGCGGCCCGTTTTAACGACCAAAAACCCACAAACGTCGAGCGACCTTCCGAGGTGGCGGCCGCTCCCCCGGTTCCGACCGAGCAACTTGCCGATGAATTGCCACCGCCCCGTTTTGAGCTGGAAGCACTGGCGCTCCTCGTCGGCAATCCCGAGCTGGCGCGCGTCCCCGACTCGCGGCGCACGCATGACCTGCTTGTGCACCCCGGCCTTCGAAAAAGTTACCGAATTGCCCTCGAAACCCTTGCCCTGGATCAGGCCTTTGATGTGTCGGGTTGGATAGAGGGGGTGCCACAAAACGCACGGGATCAGCTTTGGCGCTTGCTCATCGACGGACGTTTCTCCAAAATCGCCGGGGCGGACCGCGCAATGCGCAGTCTGGTCGGTAAACTTGAGGTGATGCGGATTGACGGGGAACTCGCTATGGTTGACAGCCACTTGAAGCAATCGTTGCAGAAACGCGACGAGACGGCAGTGGCCACGTTGAGTCGGCGAAAAATGGAACTCATTACCGAGAAACAAAATATCACCGAGACACAGGTCAGAAACTGACGGAAAAAGCGGACGATCGATGTAAATAGGACGAACCTTTTTTCATCGGAAAATCCACCGGCCACACGGCGAATCCAGAGGCGAATTTCAGGTAGACATGATCGAGGAAGAAAACGACACAGCAGATCTCGATGAGGACGAAGAGTCGTTCTCGCCCGCAAAAAAGAGATCCAAAAAAGGTGGCGCTGGCGACGCTGAAGATGCTCCGGCTCCGAAAAAAGCGGCAGCAGCCGGCGGCGTGGGGTCCAAGGAAAATGAGCGGCGCAAACGCGAGCTCATCACCATGGGTAAGGCGAAGGGGTTTTTGACCTACGAAGAGGTCAACGATCACATGCCGGAATCGGTGGTTTCGTCCGAGCAGATCGACGACTGGTTGTCGGCGCTTGGTGGCGAGGGCATCGAGATCGTGGATTCCGAATCCAAGGTCAAGGTCGACGATCGCAAGACCGAGGCACACGGCGATGCGGACGAAGAAGACGCCGAGCCTGAAGAAAAAGAACAGGAAGACGAAGACGGCTTCTCAAAGAGCAACGACCCCGTGCGCATGTACCTGCGCAAGATGGGTTCGGTTTCCTTGCTTACCCGCGAAGGCGAAGTTGAAATCGCCAAGCGCATTGAGGATGGCGAGCGTCGTGTTCTGCAGGTTGTGTTGAATTCGCCCGTCGCCGTGCAAGAGATCATCGATCTCGGCGACAAGCTGCGCAAACAACGCCTGCGCGTTCGCGAAGTCATTCGGGACGGCGATGAAGATTCGGAAGACTTCGACGAAGCCTTCCACGTCGAACGGGTCTGCAAGATCATTGAAAAGATCAAAAAGCAGTTCCGCGAGATGGAGAAACTGCGCGAAAAGGTTGGCGCCAAGGCCGCGACCGAAGCCATCCGAAAGCGCACGCGCTTTCAATTCGAGCGCCAAAAGGGCGAGCTCATCGATACGTTGCAGGATCTGCGTCTCAACAAGAAGCAGATCGATCGCATCGTTTCGTTGCTGAAGGGCTACACGAATCGTGTCGCTTCCGTGAACGCCGAGGTTCTCGAATGCGAAGAACGCTCGGGCATGAGCGTGAAGGATCTGCGCAAGATCCTGCGCGAGGTGAAAGACTCTCCGCTTCGGCAAAAAGCGGTCACCAAAAAGCTCGGCATCAAGCTTGAAGAGCTTGAAGACATGGCGATGGTGCTCACCCTCGCGCAGAAAAAGATTCGCTCGCTGGAAGAAGAGTCGGGCCTGCCCGAATCGATTCTGCACGAGACGGCTGTTGAAATCGCCGAGGGCGAACGACAGGCGGAACAGGCCAAGGGCGAATTGGTCGAGGCCAACCTTCGCCTCGTGGTTTCAATCGCAAAGAAGTACACAAACCGCGGTCTGCAATTCCTGGATCTGATTCAGGAAGGCAACATCGGCTTGATGAAGGCGGTCGACAAGTTCGAGTACCGCCGTGGTTACAAGTTCTCGACCTACGCCACCTGGTGGATTCGGCAAGCTATCACTCGCGCCATCGCGGATCAGGCTCGCACGATTCGTATCCCGGTTCACATGATCGAGACGATCAACAAACTCATCCGCACAAGCCGTTACCTGGTTCAAGAACTGGGACGCGAGCCAACCCCGGAAGAGATTGCCGAGAAGATGGAGCTTCCGCTCGACAAGGTCCGCAAGGTCCTCAAGATAGCGAAAGAGCCCATCTCGCTGGAAACACCGATCGGCGAAGAAGAAGATTCGCACCTGGGCGACTTCATTGAGGACAAGAGCGTGATCTCGCCTGCGGACGCGGTCATTTCAATGAACCTCGCGGAACAAACCCGTCGTGTGCTTGCAACGCTGACGCCGCGTGAAGAAAAAGTGCTGCGCATGCGCTTCGGCATCGGTGAGAAATCCGACCACACCCTTGAAGAGGTGGGCCAGGACTTCGAGGTCACCCGCGAGCGCATCCGACAGATCGAGGCAAAGGCCTTGCGCAAGCTGCGGCATCCCTCGCGCAGCAAGCGTCTCAAGAGCTTCATGGAAAGCTAGTCGGTGCGTTCGCGCCACCGCGTCGACGTGGACAACACCGTTCGGCTGGTCGATGTTACGACCGGCCCGGATGGTGTTTTCATTGTCGCCGTGGAAGGCGAGCAAACCTTCGAGGCGCACTGTTCACCCGACGGAACGGTTTCGTGGACGCAAGGTTCTCGTCGCGTGTCGATGCGGGCCGAGACCACCGGAACCGCAGCACGATATT
>JAYUPZ010000577.1:0-12827 GCA_043759805.1 Myxococcales bacterium
GGTTGCCAGATTTCCGATGCCCCCGCCAAGAAGTGCCAGCAAGGCAGCCGACCCGCCGCCAAGCCATCGGCCGACGGCAGACAGAAAGATCATGCCCGCAACAACGTTGCCGAAAAGGTGCATCACATCGGCATGCAAGGTGAGTGCGGTGAACGCCCGCCACCATTGCCCCCCCGCAACGATGGCTTCTGCATCGGAACTACCAGCGGCAAACCAGAGCGATCTGCCGAATCGTTCTCCGGCCACAAGAAACATGACGCCAAGCACGAGCGCAACCACGAGCGGTGCCAGTGGGCGACCGCGATCGGGTGTGGTAACCACCGAAGCGGCTTCGGCTTCGGCTTCCTCGCGATCGCTTGCATCCAGAGATGCGCGCGATTTCTCGACATCCTGCAGAGCCACCAACAATGCAAAACGCGCCCCCGCCGATTCGAAACGTCGGTCCTGAACGAGGTGCGGGATGGCCAGTGCCGTCAACACAAGGGACCAGGCATCCATCGACCGACGTTCGTCTGTCGTACGTATTGCGACTTCGTCCACTAGGGCGACTCCTGCTCGGAGCGACAAGCCCACAATTGGCGTCGGATCGACGCGGCATCAAGACCCTCGCCGATGAAGACAATTTCGGTTCGTGCAACCGGCGTCGACCCTCGAAAAGGAGAAAGCAGTGTTTGAGTCCCGGCGCGCTCAAGGTACCAGGGTCGCTCCTGCCCTGCGAGGCGCACAAACCCCTTCATTCGAACAAGTTCCGGACCAAAACGCGCGAGGAAGGCGCGCAGCGGCTCCTCTACGAGAGGCACGTCTTCCGCAACACTCACTGCGACCAGCTGCCCATGTTCATGCGCATGATTGTGAGGAGCTCTCGTGCGAGCATCGCGGACCTCCAACATCCACGCGGCAAGCTCTGCGTCGCCCTCGGGACCAGCGGGAAACGCAACACGTTCTACCCCGGGGTTTATAGACTGCAACCTGTCATGAACCACAGCGAGCGCGGCGGCGGACGTCCGATCCAGTTTTGTCAGCAAGATGCGATCGGCCTCTTGCACCTGACGCCGCGCTTCGGGGAAGCGTTCGATCTGTTGCACGCCCATTTCGGCATCGACGACCGTGATAACACCGGCACTGCGAACATGCCGCCGGTCGTCCGGCAAGAGCGCAAGGCCCTCGAGAATGGCCCCCGGCTCTGCAATGCCCGTGGTTTCCAGTACAACAATGTCAGGACGTGAACGGCGTGTGATCTCACCGAGTCCTTCCCAGAGTTCTTCCTGAGTCCGCACCTCGTGGCAGACGCACCCACCTGCGAGTTCCACGACGTCCCCGGAGCGCTCACGCAGCAACCGAGCGTCAATGTCGATGCGGCCGAGTTCGTTGACGATGAACGCCACGCGCATGGTCGGACCACTCTGCAACACACGATTGATGGCGGACGTTTTTCCCGCTCCGAGAAATCCCGTCAACACCAAAAAAGGTATCTTTTGTCGGCGAGCTTCCGCGCCATCCGCGTCCATGTTCCAAAGCTAGCACGCTCAAAACGTGTAGCGAATGTACGCGGTCGCCGCGATGGCACCCGGACCCGGGAAACCCGTAATCTTCATGAAGGTGCCGGAAAATCCCACCGAAAAATGGCGCGTCAACGTGTGATAGTCGATGCCAAGGCCACCTAGAAACGAAAACTGCGTCTGCCCTTGCACCTGCAATTGACTGGTTTCGAGCAAATTGGTCGTCAAGTAACCAACGCCGGCACCACCCATTCCGAAAATCGAAACCTGTCGAATCGGAATGGCGAGTTTCAGTTCGGCACTGAGCTGATACAACTGCAAAAGTTCACCCGACTGGGGCGCAGCACCAAAATCCGTCCGATGTGTTGAGCCAAGCGCATGAACCTGAAGAGCGGCCCAACGAAAAAAGTCGTAACCCAGACGCGCGCCGGCTGCGACTCCAAAACCCATCGGTTTGCGGGCCGAGCCGAGGAAAAACAGCGTGCCTAGCTCGGCATCGGTATACAGACCGCGCGCGAACTTGTCCGTATCGGGAAAAGGCGCGGGCGGCTCTTCGGTGATCTGTGCCTGCGCCGCACCGGCCGCACAAAGAACGAAGACTGATACCAAGCCAGACAGAAGGCGTTTGTTTCGTAACACGTTTTAGTGAACTCTGGATTAAGGCATTGCGGCCATCGGAGCCGGTGGCGCAAAGGCCATTGGGTTGGGTCTGAACACGTCGTCGTCGCCTTCGGCCAGAACGCCGCGTTCATCTCGGACCCTTACAAGGAATTCGAGTCGCATGCGTTGATCCCCACGCAGGGTCACTATCAGTTTCTGCAATTGCGGCAATACCAAATTGGTCGGAACCTTCTCGAGTCCCATTTTCGAGCGATCCGAATCATGATAGAGCACAACCTGGTAGGGTCCCGACCAGCGACCCAGGGCATCCAGATCCAGCAACGCCTCTTCGAAATCGTCCTCCCGGATCGTTCCCGATACCTGGCCCCGCGCGGGCACCTTGAGTGGCACCGTCTGCACGAGCGAGGGGATATACATTTCATCCTCTTCCTCCATCATCATCATCGACGCCATCTGTATGGCCATCGCCACCGCAGCAGAATCGTAGGACGTAAACTGGTTGGCGCCGTCGACGAGGACGGTGGCAATTCCGGGCTTGTCCGACAAGTTCGTCACGGTATAGTCGATCGAAATCGACACACGTTCCAGATCGATCCAGGGCGCCTGGTAGCCAAGGGTCTTGCTCCTCGCCTGCAGCGATTCTCGCTCGGTTTGATTCGGGGCTCGGTACTTGATGTCCACCGATTGCGTCGCCTTGTAGACGTCGTTTGTCCCGATCTCGATCGTCTTGTCGGGTTCGATGTACGTGGGGGCGTTGATGTCACAGGCGAGCCCTGCAGACACCATCACCATGGAAAAACAAAAATGCTGTTTTTTCATCACGCACCTCCCTTGAAAAAGAATGGAAATTTTTGCACCAGCGTTGGCGCGCTGGCCTTTGGAAAAACCCAACCCTTGATTTGGCGTTGCATGCAACTGTCGACATCCTTGTCGCCCATTGTGTTGCTCGCTGTCCCGACACGATCCACCCTGCCGTCGGGTTTGATCATCCAGCGCAGCTCAAGCTTTCCAGCCAGATTCGGTTTGCGCTGCAGTTCTTTCTCATAGCAATATTTAAGAGCAGCCATGTGCGATCGTACCACACGCATGATCTGGTCCTTGGTCAGCCCGCCATCCGAGTCGGTCGAGCCAGCATCCACGCCGACGCTGACTTCCTTTTCTTTGCCGGTACCAAGGCCGACGCCCCGACGTCCCGTACCACGGCCGGGGCCCAGATCAAGGTTGCCGGATCCCTGAATTCGCCCGAATCCTGTTCCACCACCGCCGAGTCCCGTACCCTTGTTTCCAACGCCGCCTGCACCTCGCCCCACCGCGAGTTCGGCGCCTGCAAGACCGGTGATCGCCTGGTCCATGTCATTCGAGTTGGCGTCGAGAAGTTTGCCGAGACCCGATCCGCCGGCCGCGGTGCCAAGAATCGAAAGGACGCCCGTCTTTGCGACCTTGTCGCGCAGGATGTCCTTTTCGCCCTTCGGCATGACGGTGTCCTTCTTGTCGGCGTCTTTTCGACCCAACTTGCCTTCCTTGTCCTTCATCTTTTTGGACATGGCGGCTTCTTTTTCCTGCTTCTTTTTCTCGCCCTCTTTTTTAACCTGCTGCATCTTCCGCGTTGCAATCACCGGTGCGAGGATCTCGGCCATGCGCTCTTCGGTGAACTTCGGTGGATCGTTCACGTCGATGTTTTTTGCTATGAAATTCAGCCCTAGAGCAAAGATCCCAAGCACGAGGGACGTAATCCCCATGATCTGGAAAAGAATCGGCTCTTGCTGGCGCGTACTGGGCCTTCCAATTCTTTCGGGAGGCTCGACGAATGAAAGCTGCAACCGAAGCTGGCCAGCAGGATCAACCGCGATAACCGCAGCATCGCCGGTAAATAGATCCATCGAACGGTTGGTTTTGCTACCGAAGAGCTTTTTCGGTGCCGGCTCTGCGAGGATTGCGGCCACGTCCTTACGGCCCAGTGCACGGGTTTCGACCCAGCCGGACATGCCGGGACTGAGCGTCAGCCTGAACCCACCTCTAAAGGGAGAAAGGACGCGGAAACGCTTCGAGTTGCCTGGCAACTGGGGCGCTACAAATGTAGCACGACCGGATGGACCCACTGTGACCGAGTCATCAAAACCAAGCAGTTTGTGGCCAAGCAAATGCCTTTGCCAGGCGTAAACAACCTGTAGTGGATTCCGAGCTGAAGGTGGTGAAGGCGCGTTCATCGTATCGGTTGTCCTAGAGACCCTTTTCGTCCGCTGTTGCCTTCAATTCCTTGATGAAGGAGCGTCGATGTTCGGCAGTGGAATCAAGCTCGACACGGACACGGTTGAGAAAATACAAAAGTTGGGGCGTCTTGAGTTTGCCTTCGAGATCGAGCGCGCCGAAAGAATACGCACGCACCTTGCTGCCATCTTCCATCTTGACCTGCGTTCCACCCAAGTTTTTCTTGTCAGCCGTGGGCTTCGTCTTTCGCCTGGTCGGCGCGGCCGCCCCATCGGCATATGCCGATGGCATGCTCAGGAACAAGGTAGAAAGCAGCGAATACACGCAGGCGAATTTCTTGAAGTGGCGGTTCATTTCAACATCTTCAAACGCAACGTGGCGTCGTCTTGCTTCGGATCATCGGAAGAAGCGACTTTTCGGAACAGGAGTAACTTTTCACGAGCATTTTTCTTGTCGTCCCGGTAATCCATATAAAGAACGCCCAGGTCGTACAGCGCTGGCGGGTAGTCTGGTTGCAACTCCAGAGCCTTTTCGTAGTGTTGGACGGCGAGGGCCATCTTCCCGAGTCCGCGAGTAGCAACACCAAGCGCAACGTGGACATCGGGATCGGACGCCCGCAGGGTAACGGCTTTTTTCAGTTCTTCGAGCGCCTGTTCGTACGCCCCGCAATCGAGGTACACCACGGCTCGATTCAGAATGGCCTCAACGTAGTTCGGATCGAGCTCAATTGCTTTCGAGAAATGGGCGAACGCTTCTTGATCGTTCTTGTCGTCGAGCGACAGTAGCCCGAGGTTGTTCCAAACGTATCCCGCCTTTGGATCCAATTCGGCCGCCCGCCGAAACGCGGTCTCGGCGAGGCCACCCTTGCCTTGTTTTCGGTAGATCAACCCGAGCGCGTTAAATGCGACGGCGTTGTTGCTGTTCTTAGCCAAAAGTCCGAGCACCTGACTCAGGGCTTCGTCCATTTCGCCCGCTTCCCGCAGCGCCGATGCGTACAAAAGGCGGATCTCTTCATCATTGGGATCGGCCTTCAACCAGGCAGCGAATCGCTTGTGCGCCGATTCCGGATCGCCGTTGCGCATGTACGCGTGTGCGAGCCCGAGCAAGGACGTTCGCGACGCAGGCTGAATGGAAAGCGCTTTGTCATACGATTCAACCGAGTCGAGCCAACGTCCCTGTCGGGCGGCGAGATAGCCGAGGTTGTGCCAGGCCTCGAACAAATTCTTGTCCCGATCGACGGCCTTTTGAAAAAGCTCGATGGCCTTTTCGTAGTGTTTGGGCCCGCGCGCCATCGTCGCAAGCCCTTTCTCAAACAATTGTTGCGCTTCGGGCACGACCGCAGGCACCTCTGCCGCCACGATCTTGCCGTCCTTTTGTTGCGGACCGGTGGCGCCACAGCCGAGGACCCCGCAAACAAGCAATCCGGTGCAAACCTTCCGAAAATCAATCACGACGGATCTCCTCGATGGGCATCAGGCGGAGTTCGGCTTCACCTT
Organism: Myxococcales bacterium; assembly: GCA_043759805.1. GTDB lineage: Bacteria > Myxococcota_A > Polyangia > Fen-1088 > Fen-1088 > JAWXBF01. The sequence goes on from JAYUPZ010000577.1 coordinate 5,825, forward strand.
GCCGAGGGCCCATCCGAATCTCGACTTCGGGCGGAAACGTGCCCGAATCCAGCTCGGCAAGTGCCTGGCGCAGACGTTTGGTGTATTCGTTGTACACGCCGATTTCAATCGCCTTCGAATAGCCCATTCGATACGCGTCGAGAGCCTTGTCCTCGATCACAATGACGGACTTGTCGAGCTCTTCTCGGTAAACGATCTGCTCATCCTCGGAGAGTTGCTTCGGAACCTCCGTATCACGAATCGTTTGGGCAAAGGTCGCATAGCCACGACCAATCTGGTAGAGCGCCGCCGTTGCCCACTCGGGCACCTTGAACTCAACCACGTCGAGATAAATTTTCTTGGCGTCGTCGAGCAAATTAGCCTTGTTTTCGAGCGTCCGCGCAAGTTGCTTTGGACCACCGGACACACTCACCCGCTCGTAGTCGCGAAATTTGAGTTGACCCTGCAAGTAGCGCGCCTCGGCAGCATAGAGCGCCGCGAGCCGAGATCCCTTTTGTTTCTTGTACGCCGCAAGGGCTTGCTCGAGCGATTCATTGGCGCGGTTGTCGGAACGCAGGGCCATTTGTGCGCGTGCTTGCCGTACCATCGCTTCGATCGCGTGTTCATCGTTTGGGTAGTTCCTCACGAACTCTCCGAAAACAACGACGGCCTGTTTGTGGTCCTTCTTTTCCTCCATCATGATCCCGCGCTGAAACGCCACATCCCGTGCGTCCGAGGCGGCCCGATTGCGCTTTTCATAGGCAGCGTAATGCGCTGCTGCCCTGTCGTATTGACCCAGAGATTGGCGAAGCAAGCCCGCGTTTTTCAAGGCAACCGACGAACGCTCGAATTTGGGGTAAGAATTGCTGATCTGTTCGTAGATGTCGGCGGCACTCGCGTAATCGGCCACGCTTTCTTCGAGCTGCGCTGCCGCAAACAATGCCGACGGGGCCTGCGCGGCGCCCGGGAAACGCTTCGCAATCTCTCGATAGGAATCCACCGCCGATTGCGGACGCCCGGCCTTCTCAAAAGACGCTCCCGCGTTCAACAAGGCAACGGGTGCAATGGTGTGCCTCGGATACTCCTCTGCGACCCTATGAAAGCGCATCGCCGCTTTCTCGAACTCTTTTTTTTCAACCAGCGCTTCGGCGGACTTGATCATTGAGCCGACGATGAGGTTGTCGAGTCGCGCTTGTTCAGCGGGCGTCGCGAAGGCCTTGCTCTTTTTCAGACGACGCGCCCAGTGTTCGATGTTCTCATAGTCGCTGGCTTCGGAGAATGACCGGAGAATGTGATCGCCGGCGTCGGCCGCCAGCGGATTGTCCGGATATTTCTCAAGGATGAGACCGAACCGCTTTACTGCCTCGTCGTACTCGCCGTAGTCATAGAAGAACAGGCCATTCTTGTAGATGACGGTTATGATGTCCTTGTCGTCGGGCAAGATCTCGGCATAGAGATCGGCAGCCTCGGCGAATTTGCGATCGTCCTCGGTGACCTTGCGGTTCTTCTTGTCCGCAGAGGACTTCGGCGCGGGCGGTCGCAAACGCTCGAAAGCTCCCATCGCCTGCAGAAGAGCGTCCTTGTGAAATTTTCCCACCGGCTTTGTGCGGGCCACCGAAATGTAGGCATCTCCTGCCTTGCGATAATCCTGTATCTTGAAAAAAAGAATGTCGGCGCGGTAGTACGTTAGCTCCGCAGCATCGCGGGAGCCCTCAAATTGCTCGAGATAGAATCCGTAGGCGTCCGCAGCCTGAGCAAACATCGCCTTGTCAACTGTCTTCGATTCCTTCTCGTTGCGCTGCGCCTTAGCGTGTAGCATTTTCGCATGGGTGCGAATGAATTCCGAAGCTCGATCGCGGGCCGCGGCAACCGTCTTTGGTCGATCCTTGTTCGCCTTGGCCCAATCGCTCTTCGGGCCATAGTTGATCGCTAACTTCCGCATCTCGGCTGCGGCGCGGTCATGAGATTCTAGCAACTGAAAACTTTCGACCACGCGAATTTGGTATTCGGGTGCATCCTTGCCCATCGGGTCTAGATTCAACAAAAACAAATACGCCTCGGCTGCGCGCTCGTAGCGCGTCTGATCAAATACCGTTTCGGCGAGGCGCCGTAGCACACGTGTCGAATACGCCTTGCCACCGATCTGAACCATGAAGTCAAATGCATCACGGGCGCTCTTGGTGTCGTCTTCGGTGAAGAGTTCAACCAGATAGTCAAGCGCCTGATCTTGCAACTCCGCTGCCCGCTTTCTCTCTTCGGCACCACGATCGCGGGCACGTTCAGTCAGATCGAGGACATCCTTGAAACGCTGCGCCGCCATGTCGCCGTTGCCCATTTTCCAGTAACACCAGGCGCTCTTGAACAGGGCCAATCCGTGCAACTGGGAGCTCGGAAACTTCGCCACGTTTTCGTACGCCTTCAGCGCGCCAACGTGATCCTGGCGTTCGTAAAAACGATACTCACCAAGCGCCATCCATGCGTCCGCACGGAAACGAGACGACGGGTACTCCTTGAGAATTTTGTAAAAATGTCGAACCGCCTCGTCGCCCTTGTCCTGTTCACGCAACGAAAATGCGTAAAGGTAGATGACGGTATCGATCTTGCGAAACCGCGGATAATCGCGAATCAACTGCCGGTATACGTCCTGCGCTGGCGTCAAATCCACCCTGGGTCGTTGACGCGGCACCCTCTTGCACGCGCTGCGGTCGGTGTGACACAGTTCAACGGCAGCCTGGTACGTGCCCATGGACTCCAGATATCCAGCCTGCGCATCTTCCCAGATCAATTCGGCCAGCTTGAACAGCGCCTCCGCCGTTTCCGGACCCTTGTGGCTCGTGCGCAGGTATTCCTTCAGCAACTGAATGCCTTCGCCACGTATCTGCACAGCTTGCTTTTCCAGATGCTGGATCAACTTCTCGACATCCGGAGGCATCGGCAAGACCGTCGGCTCGCTGGCGGCGTCCTCGGTGGCGTCCTCGGCGGAGGAATCCGGCATCGCATCGTCCAGAATTTCGTCTTCCGATTCGCTCGTTTCTTTTGCCGGCCCTGATGCTGCTGCAACAGCCGCGGCATGGGTTGACCCTTCGGCCCACAGAACGAAGCCCACCGTGGCAAAAATATTTACCGTCGTACGCATGTTCGCCTACCGAAAGTTCTCGTATTCGTCGGCCCACATCTCGCCCTCGTAGGGCCAGTAGATCTCGTCGTCTGAAATCGTGCCTTCGACTGCCAGCTTGCGATAAACCTCCGGGGTCAACGTCCCTCCAGTCAATTTGCCGATCTGGATCTCAAGCTTTTTCTTTTTCCCGACCACCGCATCGATGTGCACGAGGCGCGTTTCACCGAGGATGGATCGCAGACGCTCGTCCACCTCGGTCACAGCAAGGCCCACCATGCGTCGGATCTCCTCGATCATTTCCCCTCGCAAGGTACCCATTTGCTTGCCGTGTTCCCGGGACTGACGGGCCTCGTTCGCATAAGGACCTGCGTCTTGCGGCGGATACGCGACGAGGGAGGCTTGCAAGACGAGATCGGCCACACCGCGAAACTCCGCGCTACCCGACTCGACAAGATCGGCCAGGCGCGCTGCCTCTTCAAGCAAAACAACCGCTTCGTTCGATGCGGGCACGGGCATCGCGTTCGATGCGGTCTTGGCGCGCGCACCCAGATCACGCCACAACTTGGCCGAGGCCGTCGATTCGGCGACGTCGTCGTCGATGTCCGCGAGGGCAAGGACCAACTCGCCAAAGGTTTCATCAAGCTTCAGAATTCGGAGCAGTTGACCTTCGGGATCGGATGAATCGGTTCCGACGCCCTTGATCAAACGATCAATGAGCCGCGCCTGCAATGCCTTGTCGGTTCGGGCTTGCTCGGCCAGTCGTTGCAGCGGTCCAAACTCGGTTTCAACCTGTGTCGCTTCCTGACGGGCACGGTCAAACGCGCAGGTTTTCACCGCAAGGTGCGCCCGCAAAATGGTGATCTCGGGACGCAGCGGCGAATCCGGAAACAGCCTGTCGAACTGGTCGGCAAAGGCGCGCGCCGCGACGAACTCGCCCTTTTGCATCATCGACCACGACGCCTCGAACAACGCGGACCCAAGGCGAGGCGAATCGTCGGGGATAGAAAAATAAAAGTAGTACGCTTCGTCGTAAGCATCGCGCTCATGCGCAAGCCGACCAAGCGCCAGACGCGCCAGATCTTTCAACTGGAAATAGCGGCGGTCCACGTTGAAGGTAACGCGATCTTGGTCCTTCTGGTCGGCAATGCTGCAAAACGCATCACGCGCGTCATCGAGTGCGCCCTGTTGAACTGACGCGAGTCCCTTGAAGTACTGAGCCGCGGGATAAAGGCGTGAGGTTTTTCCGACCTGTGCCATCTCGGCTGCGGCCTCGTCAAAAACTTTGTTCCCGTACGCCACACGGCCACGCAGATAGGAAAACTCGAAGAAGCTGTCTTCGGGGAGTTTGGTCGACGCGGCGACCGATTCCAGCAACGCGAGGATGCGGCCAAAGCGATGCGTATCGAGCGCGAGATCCACGAGCACGCGAAACGCCGGGACGAAATACGGATTCTGGGGGCCACGGGCAAGGACGCGACCAAGGTAACGTTCCGATGCCCGGTAGGCACGACCCGCGAAGAGGGCGCGACCCAGCAAGAACTCGGCATTTTGGTAGGCGGGCGTACTGGCGAGCGGCGAGAAACGGGGCGACTCGACCACCCCGAACAAGTCCGTGGTCGCGGAACGTGCATCGCCGCGAATCAGTCCCTGTTCCGCTTCGACGAGAAGTTCCTTCAACCGCTGCGCCGTTGCTGACTCGGCCGGCAACCGTCCAGAGCTCTCAAGTGCCCGCAAGTATCCGGCGACCGGATCAAGACCGGGTTCGACGGCCCCGCCCGCCCCGGTTTCCGCAGCCTGGACCTGAACCGTCAACAAATTCCAAAAGACGCCCGACAAGAGCGGAAAAAAGCGCACCGACAGAGCGTATCCCCCGACGGGTCAAATCGACAAGACTTAGCCTCCGCTGAAACAAAAAAACCTCGAATTGTTTCCCGGGGTTGCGTAACTCAAGTGGCGCACTTTGCCGGCTCCCAGCCGCTTGTGTGATGGGCACGCACACGTTGAGTTGACTGAAAAGCGGAAGCCTCCTTGTAAACGATTGCAGATCTTTATGTAAACGTTTACAACGGAATGTGTCTCGCAAAAAAGTTGCTCGCGCCACCATCACCATCCGGGAGGTCGCGCGGGAGGCGGGGGTGTCGACTGCCACAGTGTCTCGGGTGCTCTCGGGCCACGATGACGTGGTGAGCAGAGGGTTGGCCGAACGGGTGCGTTCGGTCGCGGATCGGCTTCGCTATCAACCCAACCGAGCGGCCCAGAACCTCCGGGCTCAAAAAAACAACCTTGTGGGCGTCGTTCTCCCGGGCCCCCTCGATCCATTCTTTGCGGGCGTTCTGGCAGGCATCGACGGTTGGTTGCAAGAGCATGACCATACGCTCGTCCTCGCCCATTCCCAGGACAACCCGGCGCGCCAGCGCATTTGTCTCGAGCGCTTCATCGCACAGGGGGCATGCGGCATCATCGTCGCAACACCTATTGAACTTTTACACCTTCCCCTGGCGCTTCCGATCGTAACCATCGACTGCGAGCAGTCACGGGCAGACGGTGACACGATTGGCTTAAACGACTTCGACGGCGCGCAAAAGGGCATTGACCACCTTGTGAAACTCGGACACCTCCGCATCGGGCTTGTCACGGGACCCTCAGGTATGCCCACCCCGAGTCAGCGGCTTCAAGGATGCCTCGCGGCCCTGAAAAAAGCTGGATCTTCGCTGCATGAGCACCTGCTTGAACACGCGCCCCTTTCGCACGAAGGTGGCTTTCAGGCTGCCACCCGTCTTTTAGAACGGCCGCTCGCCGAGCGTCCCACAGCCATGTTGATTATGCACGACAAGCTGATGCAGGGTGTGTTGCGTTTTCTGCACCAGCGCCGCATCGAGGTCCCTCGCGACCTTGCCCTCGTCGGGTTTGGCGATTCGACCTGGATGGCCGATCATACCCCCCGTTTGACGGTCATCGTCCGGCCGAGTCGCGAAGTGGGAGAAAATGCAGCACGGTTGGTTCTCGATCGCATCCAAACGCCGGGGCGCCCATTACACCACCTTCGTTTTCAGCCCGAACTTGTGATTCGGGAATCCTGTGGAGCGGCCGCTTCCGAGCCGTTGCCCATCGAGAGCAGCATTTATCATTCGGCGGTGGTGTTGCCCGGGACAAAAACCAAGTCAGAGTAGCTTCTACATGAATGGTTTTGAATCCCTGCCCCAAACGCAGACCGTCCTTGGGGTTTCCATCCATCCGCTATCCCGGACTGCGGCGATCGATCGTGTTGCTCACGCACTTGCCGAGCCAATACCCGCTCCCGCCGGATGCCGATTCGTCGTCACCCCCAATCTCGATCACGCGCGCCTCCTTCGCGACCACCTGGATTTGCAGTCGGCGTACGCACAGGCCTGGCTCGTGGTGGCGGACGGCATGCCGCTCGTTTGGGCGGCAAAACTAATGGGAAAACCCCTGCCGGAACGGGTCGCGGGAAGCGATCTGGTCCCGGGTTTGTTGGCGCAAGCCACGGCGACGCACCCGCTGCGTTATTACCTGCTCGGGGCCCCACCCGGAGTCGCCGAACAGGCCGCGCTGCAAAACGCGTCGAAGTACCCCCACGCCATTTGTGTTGGACTCTTCGCACCCGAGTTGGGATTCGAGAAGGACGAGGCGCAATGTGATTTCATCGTGAAATCCATCAACGACGCACAGCCCGCGCTCTTGATCATTGGGCTCGGCGCACCGAAGCAGGAACTGTGGATCGCCCAACATCACCGCAAGCTCAACGCAAAAGTGGCGATCTGCGCAGGTGCAACCATTGAGTTCATGGCTGGGAAAACCAGCCGGGCACCGAAGTGGATGCAAAACGCAGGGCTCGAATGGGTTCACCGAATGTCGTTGCAACCGAAACGGTTGGTCGCCCGCTAT
>JAYUPZ010000578.1:0-12811 GCA_043759805.1 Myxococcales bacterium
ACGACCGCAGCATTTGATGGTGCGCTGGGCGCGGGATCGGAGAGTTTTCTTTGTGGAGGAGCCGGTTGAAGCCTCCACACTGGGAGCACAGGTTCGCACTGATCCAAGTGGCGTGATCGTGGTGACACCCCAGGTACCGAAGGAGCTGGATGCCGACCAGCGGTTGTCGGCGCAGCGTTTGGTACTCGACAATGTACTTAGGGATCATCACTGCAATCAGTTTATTCTTTGGTACTACACGCCCATGGCGTTGCTGTACACGCGCCATCTCAAGCCGGTGGCGACTGTGTATGACTGCATGGACGAGCTCTCGGGTTTTCTCGGTTGTCCGCCCGAAATGGTCTTGCTCGAACGTGAACTGATGGCACGCACGAATGTCATGTTCACGGGAGGCCACAGCCTTTACGAGAGAAAGCGCAAACTACACAACAACGTACATGCTTTTCCGAGCAGCGTTGACGTTCCCCACTTTGGCAAAGCCCGACTGGCCCTTGCAACGCCTTCGGACCAGGCAAGGATTCCGAGACCCCGCATCGGTTTTCACGGTGTCATCGACGAACGAATGGATCTTGAGCTGATACGCCAAATCGCTGAAGCGCAGCCCGACTGGCATATTGTGCTACTCGGTCCGGTGGTGAAAATCGATCCGGATACGTTGCCCAGGCGTGCAAACATCCACTACCTGGGCTCGAAAGCGTATGACCAGCTTCCCGCTTATCTCTCTGGATGGGATGCCACGATTCTTCCGTTCGCCCTCAACGAAGCCACCCGCTACATCAGCCCGACCAAGACCCCGGAATACCTGGCCGGCGGCAAGCCCGTTGTTTCAACCCCGATTCACGATGTGGTTCGACCCTATGGTGAACAGGGCCTGGTGAGCATCGCCAAGGACGCAGCCGGCTTCGTGAAGGCACTGCAGGCCGGATTGGCCGGCGCTGATCCAGCATGGTTGCGAAAAGTCGACCAGTATCTGAGCGCGTTGTCCTGGGGTCGAACTTGGCGAGGGATGCGCGAACACATCAGCGAGGTTGTACGCGTTCAACTCGGCACGACCAAACCTGTAGCTTATTGAAATCGGCAGGACTTATCTAATGTCATACGATTATCTGGTTGTCGGCGCCGGCTTTGCCGGCAGCGTCATGGCGGAACAACTTGCCGGTGTCGGGAACAAAACTGTATTGCTCTGCGACAAGCGCCCTCACATCGGCGGCAATGCTTACGATTGCTTGGACAGCAGCGGTTTGCTTATCCATCAATATGGGCCGCACATCTTCCATACCAACTCGAAAGACGTGTTCGACTATCTATCGCGATTTACCGAATGGTGGCCCTATGAACATCGAGTGAAAGCCTCGGTGGACGGAAAATTGCTCCCAATCCCCATCAACCTCGACACCATCAATCAGCTTTACGGCTGGAGCATGACTTCCGAAGAGTTAATTAGTTACTTCGCGCAGATCGCCGAGCCCCGCTTACACATAAAGACTTCCGAGGACGTCGTCATCAGCAAGGTTGGTCGTGATCTATACGAGAAATTCTTCAAGTTTTATACGCAAAAGCAGTGGGGACTTGATCCATCGCAACTGGACGCCACTGTGATTGCTCGCGTTCCCGTCCGTACCAATCACGACGATCGCTATTTCAACGACACCTTCCAGGCAATGCCGAAGTACGGATATACCAAAATGTTTGAACGGATGGTGGCCCACCCAAACATCACCCTTGCGCTCGGAACCGACTATCGGGAGTTGCTGGAACGCCATTCTTCAGCACAGATAGTTTATACGGGTCCCGTCGATTCCTTTTTCGACCACTGTTTTGGCAAGTTGCCCTACCGATCGCTCGACTTCAAATTTGAAACCCACGATCAAGAGCGTTTTCAGGATGCGCCTGTGGTGAACTACCCGAACGACCACGCCTACACCCGGATTAGTGAGTTCAAGCAATTCACCGGGCAGCGACACCACAAAACCAGCGTGGTCTATGAATTTCCAAAGTCCGAAGGTGATCCGTATTATCCCATACCTCGATCCGAAAACGCCGCACTCTACCAAAAGTACCACACCCTCGCCGATGGACTTACCGGCGTGCATTTTGTCGGCCGCCTTGCGACCTACCGCTATTACAATATGGATCAGGTCGTGGCCCAGGCGTTGACGCTGGCTTCCCGCTTGTGCGGCCTCAACGGCAAGAAGGAACTTTTGGCCCAAGGCGAATAGGCTCCCATGACAAACAACATCCTGTCAGTCACGGACGTCCAGTTGTGGGGGGGCGTTGAAGGCACATTCAACCGTGTGGGAGATCGATACTTCCACCAGATGCGGCGCTCGGGCCACTGGGATCGGATGTCCGATCTTGACCTCGTTGCCGCATTGGGAATCCGCACCCTTCGGTACCCTCTTTTGTGGGAGCTGACTGCGCCGACTCAAGATCCGAACGATTCCGATTGGTCATGGGGCGATGCGCGGACCGGACGGATGCGTGAGTTGGGCATTCGGCCGATTCTCGGCCTGGTTCATCATGGCAGCGGGCCGCCCCATACCAGCCTGGTCGACGCAAGGTTCGCTGACGGCCTTGCCTCATATGCGCGCGCTTGTGCCGAGCGTTACCCATGGGTGGAAGATTATACGCCCATCAATGAACCTCTCACCACGGCGCGATTCAGTGCGCTTTATGGCGTGTGGTACCCGCATGCCCGCGACGACCTGAGTTTTGTGCGCGCTCTCATCAATCAATGTCGTGCGACGGTACTGGCCATGCAACAAGTGCGACAGGTCAATCCGCGCGCACGGTTGATCCAGACGGAGGACGTGGGTACCGTGACAGGCACGCGCCTGCTTACTTACCAGGCCGAGTTCGAGAACCAGCGAAGGTGGTTAAGCTTCGACTTACTATGCGGCAGGGTGGATCGTCATCACCCCCTTTATGAATATTTACTGAAAGGATCGTCTCAGCGCGAACTGGAGTTCTTCACGGAAGCGCCCTGTCCGCCCGACGTGATTGGTATCAACTACTACGTCACGAGCGATCGTTATCTTGATGAGCACATCGAACAACACGAGCCGCGTGTTCACGGCGGTAACGGCCGTCATGCATACGCCGACATCGAATCGGTGCGATCGCCGGTGGGACTTTCCGGGCACCGGGCGACCCTCCTGTCCGTGTGGCAACGCTACAAACTTCCAATAGCACTGACGGAGGTCCACATCGATTGTCACCGCGAAGAGCAGCTGCGCTGGTTGGCCGAAGCGTGGCACGCCGCTGTCGATTTGCGCCAAAGCGGGGTCGACGTCCAGGCCGTCACGTTGTGGGCGTTATTCGGCTCTTACGATTGGAATTCGCTTTGCACCCGGGACGGCCAGCACTATGAATCCGGTGCATTTGACCTGCGGTCGGGTTCGCCTCGCCCGACGGCAATCGCTCGGGCGGCACTGGAGCTGGCGACTCACGGAACGTTCAGTCACCCCACACTCAATGCGCGCGGCTGGTGGCGACGGATCGTAACGCGGCCCCGCAAGAAAATTCAAACCTTACGTATCCTGCGCAATGACGAGAGTGTGCCCCCGCCGCCTCTTCTCATAATTGGCGCCGATGCCGCGTTGGGGCGGGCATTCCGACGGGCGTGCGATGAGCGAGCGCTGGACTATGTAGCGTTGGACCATACACAGATCGACCTCGACGATCGCGACGCTGTGTTGCGATTGCTGGGGGACCTTCGGCCTTGGTCGATCATCAACGCAGCAGAATGCCTCCCGGAGCAAGGGCATCTAACGGTGACCTGCGCCGAACAAGGGATTGCTCTCGTCACCATTTGCACTGATCCCGCGTTTCCGAATTGTCCGGATTTCACGACGAATGCTATCCGGGTCTTGCGAGCTGAAGGGTCCGTACACACGCCTCACGACGTCTTCGTGGCACCCATCTTTGTGCACGACCTCGTGCGTGTTGCACTTGATACGCTGGTAGACGGCGAAACGGATGTGTGGCACGTGTCGCCGGTCGAGGCTGAGATGCCCTCCATGGACGACGGACAGGATCGGTTCGCCCGGCAGGAAAGTGTGACGGATGCGGTGCCCGTGCTTGCGGAAGTAATATAGTTGACAACGAAAACCCCACCGACCTCCGCGGCCGCCTCACCTGAGGCAAGCGACCGCCGGCGTGGATACCCAAGGCCGCAGCTGCAACGCCCGGAATGGGAATCTCTGGACGGCCCGTGGGATTTCTCGATTGACAGAGACGCTGTTCTCGAACGGCCGTTGGACGTCGACTGGGCGTCGTCGCAAAAAATCGAGGTTCCGTTTGCGCCGGAGACAGCCCTGAGCGGGATTGGTGACAACAGTTTTTATTACGCCTGCTGGTATCGGCGCACATTCGCCGCTCCGGAGGGATCCTTGGGCGATCGGCTGTTTTTACGTTTTGGTGCGGTGGATTACCAGGCCACGGTCTGGGTCAACGGTGTCTTGGTCGGGCAGCACACCGGTGGCTACACGCCATTCTCGATGGACATCACGGATCTGCTGATGCCGGACGACATTCAAACCGTGCATGTGCGCGCGTACGATGACCCTCGGGACCTCGCCAAGCCCCGCGGCAAACAAGATTGGCAGCTGGCACCCCATTCGATTTGGTACCCCCGCACGACCGGCATCTGGCAAACCGTGTGGCTCGAGAGGGTGCCGAGCACACGCATCGAACGCCTATCATGGACCCCGAGTCTTATTCGATGGGACTTGGGATTTGCAGCATGGATCGCCGGCACCAACACGGAAGGCCTGCGTGTCGAGATGATGCTGCGCTGCGGGTCGCGAATCTTGGCTCACGATCTTTATAACGTGGTGGCCGACGAGGTCCACCGAAGCATCGCCCTCTCTGACCCCGGCATCGATGACTTTCGCAACGAACTCTTGTGGTCGCCGGAGCGGCCGACGTTGATACATGCAACCGTAAGACTAATCTCGGCAGATGGCATGGTGCTCGATGAGGTCGCGTCATACACCGCTTTGAGATCGATTGGCATCGAAGGTGACAGGTTTGTGCTCAATGGCCGCCCCTATACGTTGCGCATGATTCTGGACCAAGGTTACTGGCCGGATGGTGGTGCCACTGCTCCCAATGACGCCGCTTTCAAAACCGATGTGGCGTTGGCCAAAGCCATGGGCTTCAATGGTGTGCGAAAGCATCAGAAGCTGGAAGATCCCCGCTATTTATACTGGGCGGATCATCTCGGGCTACTGGTGTGGGGCGAGATGCCGAGCGCGTACCGGTTTACCGAGTCAGCAGTGGCCCGGGTGACGTGCGAATGGATCGAAGCCATGCGCAGAGACTATTCACACCCGTGTTTGGTCGCGTGGGTGCCCATCAACGAATCGTGGGGCGTGCCTAACCTGCCTGACAATGCCGTGGAACGACACTATGTGCAGGCATTGTATCACCTGACCCGGACTCTCGATCCGACCCGCCCCGTGGTGGGAAACGATGGGTGGGAAAGTGTTGCCACCGACATCATCGGCATCCACGATTACGAAAGCAGCGGTGAACGTCTCGCGCACCGATACAAGGCGGACCGGTTGTTGCCGCACATCCTCAAACAAGAGCGCCCCGGTGGCAGACGCCTGGTGGTCGGCGAAACGTCAACCGCCGTTCATCCGGTGGTTCTTTCCGAATTTGGCGGTATCGCGTTTTCAGCTGATCCGAGAACTTGGGGCTATTCCAAAAGTCGCTCATCTGCAGAGCTGGAGCGTCGTTACGCCGAGTTGCTGAGTGTGGTCCGGTCTTTGGGGATTTTGGCCGGTTTTTGCTACACGCAATTCGCAGACACGTATCAAGAAGCCAACGGTTTGTTGTACGGGGATCGTAGCCCCAAGTTTCCACTCGAACGCATTCGCGCGGCGACATTGGGTCCGCCATCCGATCGCTGAACCCTTAGCGCAGACCTCAGTCGTGTCACATCCAGAAACGCCTTTTCGGAATCGTGTTTCGTTTCGGAGACATTCCATCGGCCCCCACAAGTTCCAGGACCGTGTCAAATGGCAGTGCATCGATTGGCTTGCAACTTGCACTCAAGGGTTAATCAAGGAACGACAAACATGAAAAAAACCAAGACCAGCAAGAGCGTGAGCAGCAACCATTCTGGTAAGAGCACCAGCAGCGCTGGCAAGAGCACCAGCAATTCTGACAAGCCCACCGGCAATTCTGACAAGGGTAAGACGGACAGCAGGAAGTCAGCCAACGGCGCTCCGCAAACCGACGCGATTGCGTTTCTAAAAAGTCAGCACCGCGCAGTCGAGGCGTTGTTCGTCGATCTGGAATCCGAGACGGGAACAGAGGAAAAAATGGCGGTGTTCAAGAAAATCGCCGACCAACTCACAATGCACGCCACGCTCGAGGAGATGTATTTTTATCCTGCGGTTCGCGACCAGCGAACCGAGGACATTTTACTTGAATCGGTCGAAGACCACTTGAGCGTAAAGAGGTCGCTTGCCGAACTGCTCCGCCTCCGGACCGTCGAAGAGATCTTCGATGCCAAGCTCGAAGTGTTGCAGGAGCAGGTAGAGCACCATGTCGCGGCGGAGGAAGACGAGTTATTCCCAAAAGTAGAGCGGATCCTTGACCGGAGCGACCTACTGTCTATCGGGGCTGCCATGCAAAAGAAATACATGGAACTCGTAGGAACGAAGTCGCGCGAACGGGCGCGTGTCGAAACGAGGGGAGCAGGTAGCGCTTCGGTTTGAACCATACAAACAAAAACCCCGGTTCCTTTGGGAAACCGGGGTTTGATTGTCGATCCTTCCGTGGACTCGCAAGCGTTGTTAACGCTTCGAGAACTGGAAGCGGGCACGAGCGCCGCGCTGGCCGTATTTCTTACGCTCTTTCTTACGAGCGTCGCGGCGCAAAAAGCCCGCTTTCTTCAGCGATGGACGGAACTCGCCGTTCAAACGCAAGAGGGCGCGCGAAACACCGTGACGAATGGCCTCGGCTTGGCCGGAGAGACCACCGCCCTTGACCGTCACCCAAACATCAACCGTGCCCGACATCTCGGTCAATTCGAGCGGTTGGCGGAAAACCATGCGCGAGGTTTCACGCCCGAAGTAATCCTCAAGCGAGCGCTTGTTGATCGAAACGTTTCCCGAACCGGGAGAGAGCCAAACACGGGCGATCGCGTTCTTGCGGCGTCCGGTGGCGTAAAAGCTGTTTTGCGTATCAGGCATTCGGTTCCTCTAAAACTTATACGGAAAGAGACTTGGGTTGTTGTGCCTGGTGAGGATGTTCCGCGCCAGCATAGACCTTCAACTTCTTGACGAGACGACGGCCGAGAGGACCCTTGGGCAGCATGCCCTGCACCGCACGAGCAACGAGCTCCGTTGGGTGGCGAGCCATCAGCTGCTTGGCGCTCTTCGATTTGAGACCACCGGGATACAACGAGTGGTCGTGGTACATTTTCTCGTCCCACTTATTACCGGAGAGCTTGATCTTGTCGGCGTTGATGACAACGACAAAGTCACCGCTGTCCTGATGGGGAACAAAGGTTGGCCGGTGTTTGCCACGAAGAACAGAGGCGATGGTCGTGGCGGCACGGCCCAGCGTCTTGCCATTTACGTCGGCGATAAACCAGCCGCGCGCGTCGGCATCAGCAACGACAGGCGTACGGCGGTGGAGCGGAGGAGCTTTGGGCATGGGAAGGCGGTTTTTAATCAAGTACACGCACGTTGTCAAACGAGATTTCGCGGGTTTCCACCTTAACGCGGCGCATTCTTACTTTATGAAGGTCGCGAGCGACTTACCAGCGGCCACCACACGCTCGTCGGGCTCAACCAGCGCGAGGCGAACAAAGCCCTCTCCACCGGGTCCAAAGGCCGTTCCAGGCGCCACAGCGACGCCTGCTCCCTCCAAAAGTTTTGCGGCGAAACTCACGGCGCCCAGGCTCAGAAACTTTTCGGGAATCGGCGCCCAAATAAACATTGTCGCGGCCGGTGGATCGACCGGCCAGCCCGACTCATTGAGGACGCGGGTCATTAGCGCCGCTCGATGACGATACAATTCACAGATCCCCGCGACCGATTTTCCATCGGACCTAAGCATGGTGGCCGCCGCGAGCTGTGCCGGCGCGAAGCTGCCGTAATCGACGTAACCCTTGACCGTCGCGAGCGCCTCAATGAGCTGCGCGTTGCCGACGCAGAAGCCAACCCGCCACCCCGGCATGTTGTAGCTCTTGGAGGCGGTGAAGTACTCGACCGCCACATCCCGAGCACCCTCCACCTGAAAAATGCTGGGAACGGGCTTGCCGTCGAAACGCATATCGGCGTAGGCCAGATCGGACATGACCCAGATGTTTTCACGCCGGCACAAGGCGACGACCTTCTCAAAGAAGCCTAAATCTTCCACGGCCGAGGTGGGATTGTGCGGGAAATTCACGATCAAACCGGCCGGCTTGCGTGGGCTGTTCGCAAAGGCCGTTTCAATCGCAGCGAAGTGATTTTTACCAGGACCCACCGGGTAATAGACCGGCGTTCCCCCTGCGAGAACCACACCAAGCTGGTGAATTGGATAGGCCGGATCAGGAACCACGATGCAGTCGCCGTTGCCGACAGCTGCGAACAAAAGGTGGGCAATGCCTTCCTTCGAGCCGATCGTCGTAACGGCCTCTTTCTCCGGCGAAAACTTCACGCCGAAGCGCTTTTCGTACCACTCACAGATCGCTTCACGCGTCTCAAGGATGCCTCGGGAAGGCATGTATCGGTTAAAGCCAGGCTTGCCAAGCTCTGACTGCAAACGGGCCACCGCGGCGGGTGGCGATTCTCCGTCGGGATTGCCGAGTCCGAAATCGTAAATCTCACGACCCTCTGCCCGAAGTCGGTTTTTCAACTGATCGACTTGCGCGAGAATGTAGGGAGGAAGTGAGGCTAGTTTTGGGAATTGAAACGACGGAGCCATGGGAGGAAGACGCAACCTACCGGATAATGGGGCGGTTGCGAAAGAGTTGATCGTGCCTTTGTTTCCGAACGAACCACCCGTGTTGCTGGCGATGCCCGATGCCGATGTCCGCTACCTGCGTCGATTTTCACTGCGGGGAACCAAGGAACAGTTGTTTGAACAGCTGATGAAAACAGTCCCGTGGAAGCAAAAATCCATCACCGTCTGGGGTAAGACCCATCCGCAACCCCGCCTGGTTGCCTGGTATGGCGATCCCGGGCGGCGTTACGGCTATTCCGGAATTGTCATGGAGGCCTCTCCCTGGTCCGAGGTTTTGGTTGATTTACGCGCCGACATTGCGGCCTTCACCGGGGCTGCATTCAACAGCGTCTTGGTCAATCTGTATCGCGACCAACGGGATAGCATGGGGTTTCATGCCGACGATGAACCGGAACTTGGGCCGCGTCCCACGATTGCATCGTTGTCTTTGGGCGAGGAACGAACCCTCGTCTTCAAGCACCGGACACGCGATCTCCCACCTGCTCGAATCACACTCGCCTCGGGCAGTTTGCTCGTCATGAGGGGCGAAACTCAACACAACTGGTTTCACGGGATTCACAAGTTGACCCGACCTTGCGGTCCGCGCATCAACCTGACTTTTCGGTACATCTTCCCTTGAAAGGATGAATCGCAGCACGAGCGACCCGCTATCGCAGGTGGGAAAGCAAAAATGTTGTTGTGCGCTCGGCAACGCGCTGGCGCAACAGGGGATCACCGACTTGGTGGGTGACACCGGGCAAAGGCAAAAACTCGAAGGCTCGACCCGCGCGGGTCAATGCAGACGCAAGCTTGCACGAATGTGAGAAGTAGACATTGTCGTCGGCTGTTCCGTGGACCAGCAACAGCGGCCGCTGCAACGACTCCGCGTAGGAAAGCGGACTTGAGCGTTCGTAGCCCGCGCGGTTTAGATCGGGCGAATCCAGGTAGCGCTCGGTGTAATGCGTATCGTAGTCGAGCCAGTCCACCACTGGCGCACCTGCCACCGCAACGTGGAAAACATCGGGCCGACACATCACGGCGAGCGCCGCCATGGTGCCACCAAACGACCAACCGTGAATGCCGACACGACCCAGATCCATCTCGGGGAATCGTGCACCAAGCGCCTGCAATCCGGCGACTTGATCGTCAATCGCGGTTGGACCAAGCGCGCCCTTGATGGACCGTTCCCAGCTGCGCCCTCGGCGGGGTGTGCCACGGTTGTCGATGGCAACCACGACGACGCCGTGATCGGCGAGCCATTGATCCATCAGGTAATGGCGCTCATCGGCACGAACCATCAGGGCATGGGGTCCACCGTACACGTGAACCACGGTTGGGTACTTTTTCTTCGCATCGAAATCGCGCGGACGCAGGATTGCGGCGTGAAAACCCGCGGCGCCAACCTGAACAAGTTCTGGAATCGCCCGAAACGGAGGTCGGAGTGCCCGCGAAGGCAGGGACGTGACCACGCCCTCCTGATTCCATAATTGCAGACACGGTTGCGCGTCGTGAGCGGTGCGCAGATCGATGAGCAACCGGCCACCGGCGGCCGAGGCGGTCGCATGCTCACCGCCGTCGTCGATGGCGTTCCGGGCGCCGGGCAGGTCATTGCGCAACGGAATGTCGACAACGCGGCTGCGCAACGCATCGCCGACCGTGATAAACGCACGTGTACTACCCGCGTGAACACCAACGAGCGACAACACTTGTTCGGATGGTGCAAGCGAAGCGGCTCCGAACTCGAAACGCAGCACACCATCCATGCCGCGGACTTGCAAGGACTGGGTTTCACCGGCGTCGGTGATCCACAAAAAACCAGAACCATCAGGAAGCACCCGCGGGATACCCGGGTGTAGGTTGACCCAGTCCGCATCGCGCTCGGTAAAAACCCGCTGAGACTGCCCGGTGCGCGGATCGACAGCAAAAATAGCCGCTTCACGCTGATCGCGCGTTTGCACAAGGATCACGGGGGGCGCATGGGAACTGCCCCAGTTTACGCGCGCGAGGTAGGGGTATTGTTCGACGGGCCAAGATACGGGGACGGCCGGGGTCTCATCCGTATCGTTCACGCTGACCAGAAACAGATCGACTTTTGCATTCGCACGTCCCGGGCGCGGGTACCGAAATGTTGACGGGGGCTTCGCTGGATTTGCCGGGTCGGCGATTGAAAACACCTCGACCTGCCGTTCGTCAACCCGGGAAACCAACAACTGCGCGCCGTCAGGAGAGAACCAAAACCCCGAAAAACGAGCCATTTCCTCCTGCGCAATAAACTCGGCACGTCCGAAAAAGCAATCTGCGTTTCCGCCGCTGGTTTGCGCGACCGGCAGCGCATCCGGCCGATCCAATCGTAAGATCCACACGTTGTGATCGGCAACAAAGGCCATCGCCTCGCCCGAAGGTGACAGCTGAAATCCATCGCCCTGCATATGTTCTGGCAGAAGAGAACGTGAGCGACCAGTGACTCGTTCGATCCCGTATACCTTGCCACCGAGGGGGGCCACAATGGTTTGACCATCCGCGGTCAGGAGAAACTCGACAAGACCGGTATCGGTGATGCGTTTCCGCTCGCGCTGTGCTTTTTCGGCCTCGGTCACGATGTCCTGATTACCGAGCTCAACGGCGCGAACGACACATCGTGTGTTACCGCTCGCAACATCGAACTCGAACAGATCGTGCGACGACGACTCCCCTTCACTGCGTAAAAACAATACCTTCGACCCGTCCGAGGTCGCTTGCGCCCGGACCGGCGACCCCAATAAAAAGCCGCGTGTTCGCCCAAAAGTCACGGGGAAATCGGGATCGGGAACGCATTTCTCCGAGAGCGGCACAGCCTAGAAATCCGCCTGACCGGGGGCGCGGGGATATGGGATCACGTCGCGAATGTTTTCAAGACCCGTCGCGTACAAGATCGCGCGTTCAAAGCCGAGACCAAACCCGGCGTGTGGTACGGTTCCATAGCGACGCAGGTCACGATACCACCAGTAATCGTCCTTGTTCAACTTCATCTCGTCGAGACGTGCGTCGAGGACGTCCAGCCGTTCCTCTCGCTGGCTGCCACCGATGATTTCGCCGATGCCCGGTGCCAGCACGTCCATGGCGGCGACAGTCCGACCGTCGTCGTTGACGCGCATATAAAACGCCTTGATTGCTTTCGGGTAGTTCACCACAACCACCGGACGACCAACCAGTTCTTCGGTTAAATAGCGCTCGTGTTCGGATTGCAGATTCGCACCCCATTCCACGGGATACTCGAAGGAACGGCCCGATTGTTTCAGATGGACGATCGCCTCGTCGTAGGTCATCCGTTCAAAACTCGACCGCACGAGTTTCTCAACCCGCGTGATGCATTCCTTGTCGACCCATTTGGCAAAAAAGGCCAGATCATCGCCACGCTCGTTCAAAAGGTCGGTGAAGATCGACTTCAAAAATTCCTCGGCCAGCGCCATATCCTCGTTGATGGTTGCAAATGCGATCTCGGGTTCGATCATCCAGAATTCGGAGAGGTGGCGGCGCGTATGCGAGTTCTCAGCACGAAAGGTCGGACCGAAGGTGTAGACCTTGCTCATCGCAAGACAATAGCTCTCGACATTCAGCTGTCCCGAGACGGTGAGGTGAGCCTCCTTGCCGAAGAAGTCCTGCGCGAAGTCGACCTTGCCATTCGGGGTACGGGGAACATTGGAAAGGTCGAGCGTGGAGACACGAAACATCTCGCCGGCGCCTTCACAATCGTTGGCCGTGATAATCGGCGTATGGATCCAGAAGAAACCGCGCTGGTGGAAGAAGCGGTGCACGGCCTGGGCGAGCGCGTGGCGAACCCGTGTTACCGCGCCGATGACGTTCGTGCGCGGGCGAAGATGAG
>JAYUPZ010000579.1:0-29219 GCA_043759805.1 Myxococcales bacterium
GTGCCACGTTTCAAAGGAATTGGCCTCGGCAACGACGCGAACGCCGAACAAACGCTGACCGACACCGAATAGTCCTTCCAGAACAGTTTCGAGTGAAAAGTACGGTCGCAGCGCTTCGTCATCAAAGTCGAATTTGTGTTTGCGCAACTGTTCTGCCCAGTACCCCACATCCCAGCTTTTTAGTTCAAGGTTGGGGTTTTGGGTGGTCGATCGTGCGAAAGCAACGAGGTCGGCCTGTTCGCGCTCGGCTGCGGGTCGGGCCGATTTGCGCAAATCGTCGAGAAGTTTTTGTGCCGCGTCGGCGGTGCCTGCCATCTTTCGGCTGAGGGAAAGCGCGGCATAGTCTTCGTATCCCAGTAGCTTTGCCTTCTCAAGACGAAGGTTGAGGATTTGATCAATGACGGGTTGATTGTCAAATTCGCCATTCGTCGCACGCGTGATTTGAGCGCGATACAGTTGCTCTCGCAGATCGCTTCGCGTGCTGTGTTCGAGAAACGGGATGAGGATGGGACCATCGAGTGTCAGGCGCCATGGGCCTTGTTCTGGGGTGGCATCCTTCATGCGCGCCGCGACCGTTGACTCGCGCCCTTCGCTATTTGCCATGCGAGCCGACTGAGCCGCGGCGGCCAGCAGACTGGGCGGCAGTCCCGCAATTTCCGCGGTTTCGGTCAAAATCAGTTCGTAGGCTTTGGTGGCATCAAGCAGGTGGTTTGAAAACTGCGATCCCGCCTCGCCAAGCGCGGTTTCGATCTCAAGGAAACGTTCACGCGCTCTACCCTCGAGCCCCACGCCTGCCTGTTCGGCCGAGCGAATGGCGCTGTCAATAATGCGCTGCTGGACCGGATCGAGCGTCGCCCAGGCTGCGCCGTCGCGGATTGATCGCATCCCCCGGTAAATCGGCCGACTGGCAGCGATGCGGAGTCCAGCAGCGATGACTTCGCCCTGAACTTCTTCCTCGGCTTCCCGAAGCGCGGGCTCGTTGCGCACACCAAGCAAGTGATGAACCGTGTGCCACGCGTACGACAAAGGTTCGGCGATCGCATTCAAACGCAACACCAGGGATTCCCAGGTGGGCTCGCATTCATGTTCGAGGTTTAAAAGTCCGGCATCCTGTTCCGCTATTAACCGGCGAATGGTTGGCACCACGTCGCTCGTCGCGAACTGGGTAAAACGGGGAGGCTGGTTGTGGCCGATGAGTGCGTTGTGCGTGGTCATGTTTATCCGAATACGATAGTGCGGTTTTCCGAGATGAGAACCCGGCGTTCTAGATGTAAGCGAACGGCGCGGGTCAGAACCTGGCGCTCCAGTTCGCGACCCTTTCGAATAAGGTGTTCCACGTCGTCGCGATGGCTGACCCGACAAACATCCTGATCGATGATCGGCCCTTGATCGAGTTCAGAGGTTACATAATGGGCGGTCGCACCGATAACCTTGACACCCCTTTCCTTGGCCTGGTGATACGGTTTTGCTCCTACGAAGGCGGGCAAGAACGAGTGGTGAATGTTGATGATTCGCCCCGGGCGATGAGCCACAAAAGCGGCGGACAGGACCTGCATGTACCGTGCAAGCACGACGAGATCCACCTTCAGGCTGTCAAGCAGCGCCATCTGTTGGGTCTCCGCCTCGGCCTTGTCGGCTCGCTCCACCGGAATATGGTGGAAGGGAACATCAAAGTGCGTCGCAACGGATTCGAGGTCTCGGTGGTTGGACACGACCGCAACCAGATCGCCGCCAAGTTCGCCGAGTTGGTGCGAAAGCAGAAGATCGTAAAGACAGTGCGGCATTCGAGTGGCAAAAACCGCAACGCGGGATCGCTCATCCGAGTAGGTTAGATCCCACTGAAGATCGAAACGCCGGGCAATATGTTCAATGGCCTGACGGATCTGGGGACGATCAAGCACGAAGCTTTTAAGATCCCAGACGAGCCGCATGAAAAACAAACCGCTTTCGGGTTCGGTGTGCTGATCGGCGTCCCGGATATTGCCCCCGTTCTCGAAGACGAACGCGGACAGGGCAGCGACGAGGCCGGTACGGTCACGGCACGCCACGAGGAGGGTTGCGGTTGGCGAAGGCGAGGGGGCGTCAGGCATTGGTGGCGTTTTTCGGTGGAAAAGTCTACCACACGAAAGTCGACCACCGGATTTCCGAACTACTCTACGAACTACTCTACAACGGCGCAGAAATCTTCGGTCGCAAGGCCCTGTCCGCCGTTCCAGATCTCGAAACCAGCGAACACATTGGAAAGAAACCAGGCGTCTTTCATCTGGTTCGGATACTTCGTTTTGGCGTTCTTGATAAAGTCGTTGAGGTCGAACTGCAACTCCATGACAGACTGCCCACCGGTCGGAATGTAGGAAATCACAGGAACGCCGTTTTGACAGGAACCCGGGCAGGTCCAAACTTGCCAGGATTTTCCGGCGATGGTTTCGGTCCCGGACACATTGCCGAGGGGTTGTGCTGCACTCGGCTTGTGCAGCCACACCATGAGGTAACCTCCCGTTGGGCTATTGGCATCGCCATTGGCGTTGTTGCTAAACCAAACGTCGTACGATACGTTCCATTGCCCGTTGGCACCGGCCTTCCATCGCCACGCCGTTGGCACCTTCGTGAGATCCCCGACCCGTTTGGGTAGGTTGCTTCCGTTGGTCACGCGGCCAAAGTTTTTGCCGATGAATACCGAGGGATAGCTCGCGGGCGCACCATTCGTTCCTTGACTGTTGCCCTGGGTGCTCACCTCGTACGAAACACCCTTGACCGTCAATCGCTGCGCCTGTTTGTTGCCATTCCAGACGTTGTTCTGAACGATGTAGCTGCGTCCCGCCCGGGTCACGTGACTCGTTTCGTCGCCGCTGATGCTGCCTCCTCCTTCGCCAGGGCCACCTGTCAGCGCGCATCCGGTTCCCACGGGGGGCACTGGATCGCCTGCGCCTTCACCGAGTTGTTCGATGCAAAAGTCAAACGGGGTCGATGCGGCATCTTTTCCGGGGACGAGCACGATGGCAGCCGCAAGGGGTTGTCTCTTGTACTGGGCTCCTTTTCCGCCTTCCCAGCATTCGGTGTTGAAGGCGTCGTACGCTATGTATCCACCGGTCCCAGCAATCGTTGCACACCATCGATCGGTTGCGTCGGTTGCGCCTTTGGCTCCTTGCAGTTGTACGCGCAGGGTCGAGCCTCCCGGATTCCTGACCTTGACCTGAATGCCTTGTTGCGAGGGATTGATGGTGAGGACGGGCGGATTGGTTGTCGAGGCCTGGTTGAGATTCCATCCGATCATGGCGGTGTTTTCAACGCCCGGTTCAACCGTTCCGGATGCGCAGAGCGGGAAGTCGCGAACGGTTCGGAAGTCCTTCGGTACGACGCTGGCCTTGCCCCCGGCGGCGGTCCAGGCGTAGCCCTGCCAAGTTGCGGATCGGATGTAGCCACCCGGCGTCGTGGGCGTTGCGCCAGCCGCTCCTCCCGCCGCCGACGACGCTCCGGTGTTGCTATGACCGCCGTTATTGGTGGGTTTCCCGCCGGAATTTCCCGCATTGTTGTCAGGGAAAGAGGTGTTGTTTTCGCCCCCCGCACCCACGGGGTAACCACCGTTGTTTTGAGATCCCATATTGTTGAGACCACCGTCGCCGGCACAAGCGGCGAGGCACAAGGCGGAAAGAACGGCACCGTTGCGGCCGGTGACGATGATAGAGCGGACGGCGCGTGGCATCGATCTAACAACCCCAAGGTCCGGGGAAGTGGGAATTCAGGCTGTCTGTTCTGGACGCGATGCGCCTCGGTCTGACCACTTTCCAATTGCATGCGTTTCCAGTAAAAGGCATCTCGGCTTGTAACGCAGGGGCCTGTGTTGCGTTAAGTAACGCGACCCGTCTGGTAAATCGTGGGGAATATTCATATGTCGAACCGTCGTTCCGTTGTGCAAAAGCGAATACTTGGAATGTGTCTGTGGCTGGGCTGCGCACTTGCAGTTGCCTGCACCGAAGAACCCATCGACCCGGCCGGTGGCGGTGACGACGGCGGAGTCCAAGGTTCCGGCAATGGCTCAGACGCTGGAAGGGATGCACCGTGGTCGATTCCTGATGCGGATCGAGACGCATACCTGGCCATCATTCTGGACGCCGGTTTTGACAGCGCGATCCGCGTCGACACCAGCATGTCTTGCGTGGAACGAAACGATTGTGGCGGCTGCGGCTTGCTCTTGAATCGTGCGGGCGATCGCTGTGGAGCTTGCGGACTGTTTCAGTGCGATGGGGGTGGACTTGTTTGCAAGGATCCGGGCCTCAATGGCTGCGGCGGTTGTGATGCCCTTGCGCAAAAGCCCGGCGCCACCTGTGTCTGTAACGGCACCTGGCAGTGTGAGACCGGGAACAAAAACAAGGTCGCCTGCAGCGCGACCACCAACGTCTGTGGTGGATGCGCCGAATTGGCGAACAAGCCAGGGGATACCTGTGGGGCCTGTGGCCAGTTCGCGTGCTCGGGCACAGAATTGCTTTGCAACGATGCTGGCAGGAATGCCTGTGGTGGTTGCGGTCCGCTGCCATTTGCGCCGGGTGCGGCGTGCGGCGATTGCGGCGGACAATATCGCTGTTCCGGAACGGAATCGGTCGAGTGCAGCAATCTCGGAAACGCCTGCGGCGGATGTTTGACGTTGCCATCCATCGTTGGCGCGCGTTGCGCAGAATGTGGCGCCGTTGTTTGCGAGGGCGAGGAAGCCGTGCGATGCACGCCCGAGAAGAATGCTTGTGGCGGATGTGGAGAACTTGGTGGCATTCCAGGGGCTAACTGCGGACAATGTGGCCGCCTTGTTTGCGACGGACTTGAAGGCGTCCGCTGCGACGACCCCGGCAGGAACGCGTGTGGCGGTTGTGGCTCGCTGGATGGTGCCCCGGGGGTCAGCTGCGGTGCTTGCGGGACAACCGAGTGCCGGGGTGATACGGCCCTTGCGTGTGTCGATTCCGGCCGAAATGCCTGCGGCGGCTGTTCAACGCTTTCGGGGGCACCCGGGGCATTCTGCGGCGAATGTGGGCGCTATTCCTGCAATGGCCAGGATGGCCTAACCTGCGGTGATCCAGGCGTCAATGCGTGTGGTGGTTGCGGCACACTGGCTGCCGCTCCCGGCGCTTCCTGCGGGCAATGTGGTACGTATGAATGCAGCGGATCCTCCGAAATAATCTGCCGCGATCCGGGTCTCAATGCCTGCGGTGGTTGTGGCCCGCTTCCGTCTGCGCCCGGTGCAGCCTGCGGTTCGTGTGGCACCTTTGCTTGCAACGGAACCAATGCGCTTTCTTGTGAAGATCCGGGCCGCAATGCCTGCGGTGGGTGCACGACACTTGCGGGCGCTCCACGCACGGCATGCGGTGTGTGTGGCACCTTCTCCTGCAGCGGAACCGAGTTTGTAACTTGTACCGATCCGGGTCTCAATGCCTGCGGTGCTTGCCTGCCGCGCCAGCTCACGGGTGGCGCACCCAGCACGACCTGCGGACAGTCTAGCTGTGGCACCTGGCAGTGCGGTGACAACGGAGACACCCAGTGTATCGGCGATCATCCACGCAACGCGTGTGGGGCTTGTACGCCTGAATCAACGCCCGGGGTTCCGGGTGACGCGTGTGGCGAGAATCAATGCGGCGCCTGGACTTGCGACAACACGGGCACGACGGTCTGTAGTGGCGATCATGCGCTCAATGCATGTGGCGCCTGCAGTCCGTTGACGCTAACCGGACAGTTGCCCGGCACCACCTGCGGCGAAGAAAGTTGCGGACAGTGGAGGTGCCAGGTCAACGGCGATACCGCGTGCGAAGACGGAAATGTGGCACAAAATACCTGCGGGGTTTGTGGTGCGCCGGAGCCGGGAAATCTGCCTGGCGTGTCATGCGGGGCGGACGGTTGTGGCACTTACGCCTGCCAGCGAGATGGCAGTACGGCTTGTCAGGGCGGCGATACTTTGCGAAATGCGTGCAACGTTTGCGGTGGACCTGTACTTGAGGTTGAACCGGGCTCATCATGCGGTCGAAGCGGATGCGGCACGTATGAGTGCCAGGCCGATGGCAATGTTGCCTGCGTCGGTGGCGGCGTGGCACGGAATGCTTGTGGGGTGTGTGGCGCCCCCGATCCGCAGGGTACGCCGGACACCGCCTGCGGTCAGGATCGTTGTGGCACCTGGACCTGTCAAACGGATGGAAGTACCTCTTGCAACGGCGATGAATCCCGCAACGCCTGCGGTGTTTGCGGCGGTGCACCCACGACCGGAACGCCGGGTGGTGCGTGCGGGTTGTGCGGCGGAGGCATCTGGGCTTGCGCCGAGACCGGCGGGAATACGGAATGTCTCGGTGATCCGGTCGGCGTGGGCGAAGAGCCGGGTGCGCTCTACGGGCAATGCGGGTCCTGGGTTTGCGGAGACGCCGGTGATACGTATGGGTCTGATCCCTACAACCCGAATGCCTGTAACGACAATCAAGCGCAATGCGGCGCTGTCGGCGACGGATGCGGTGGATCGCTGGAATGTGGTACGTGCAACATCTTCTCGTCGGCGTGTGTCAACAATCAATGTGATTGCGACCGCACCGATACGGCGTACGCCCCGAATGAAAGCTCGGCAACTTCGCCATCCGGGCTTGTCGCGGAAGTGGGCCCATTTGACGGTCTGGCGCTGGTAATCACTGACCCCGAAACGCAGAACAACGTTGCCTGGATCGGACTGCAAGACGGTTGCGACCAGGGCCTGGCGTGGTTCCCCGATGGGTCAGCCGTGGCAGTTTTGTGCAATACGGGCGCGGTATGGGTCTACAACCTCTCGGGTCAGATAGTCCTTGTTGGAAGCGCGTCAACCGGTGGATTTACGCATATCGCGTACACGCTTTCAGACGCGGGAGGCCCTGCAGTGCGGGTGGGTAGCTTCTGTCAAGATCTGGAAACGGTCATCCTTCGCCCTGCCTTGCGAAACAACGACAATATCTTCTTCAATCAGTCGATTTTGAATTAGGCCTTTGCGTGTCACGGTAGAAATTCTAGGCCTTGATGCCGATGGGGCAGGTATCGGGCATATCGATGACAATTCTCTCGAGGTTCATGTGCCCGGAACAGCGCCGGGCGACGTCATCGTCGCTCAAATTCAACACGTTTCACCTCACCGGGGCAACGGGCGCAAGCGCGCATGGGCCCAGCTCGTTTCGGTCGAGCAAGCCTCGGGCGAACGTCGTTCTCCTGTGTGTGCGGCGTTTGGTCAGTGCGGTGGCTGCGCCCTTGCGCACGTTTCGCTCGAAAGGCAGCTGCGGTGGAAACGTGAACAGCTCATAGAGACCCTTGGCGATGTCGGGATCGTTGACGCACTGGTTCGCGCAGTCAAGGCCTCTGCTCTTTCCGAAGGGTATCGGAATCAAAGCAAGCTGGTGGTTGGTCGCGACCGTTCGGGAAAGACGGTGCTTGGCGCCTACGCCCCACGCAGCCACGACGTTGTGGATACTGCGGGCTGCGCACTCGTCGAGCCTGCACTTGAGCACGTCGCGAACACGTTGCGAAAACTTGTGTTGGGCATGAGCGTTGTTCCGTACGACGAGAAGAAGGGGAGTGGGGAGCTGCGCTATGTGATCTTGCGATCCAATTATCTCGCGCAGGTTCTCGTTACCCTGGTGGTCCCCGCGGACGGGCCCCGCGTTGCGGCAATCGCAGCCGAGTTGATGGCAATCCATCCCGAGATTGTTGGCGTCGTCGCAAACATCAACAACCAGACCGGTGACGCGTTGATGGGCTCGGTTGAAAGATGTGTTGCAGGTGTCGCTGTGCTGTCCGAGGCGATCTTGAACACGCAGTTGACGTTGTCATCGCGAACTTTTTTTCAGGTGAACCGCGGTGTTGCGGCCGAGCTTTACGCCGCCGTGCGCGCGTGGGTGAAGGCATTCGTCGAGATTCAGCCCGAGCGCGTGCCGATGGTTGAGGTCTATGCGGGCATCGGAGTGATCGCCTCCGAGTTGCAGCCAATGGCGGCCTCAGTTGTCGCGATCGAAAGCAACCCTGCTGTCGCTTCTCACTATCCACCGGAACGCGGCGTTACGCTTGTGCAAGCGGACGCAGCCGTTGGACTGGCCGGTGTTGCTGCTGCCGAAATCGTCGTCCTCAATCCGCCACGCGCGGGATGCGCTGCCGCGGTACTTGAACAAGTGCTTCGCTTGCGACCCCAAAGGTTGTGCTACGTAAGTTGCAATCCGAAGACACTGGCCCGCGATCTTGTCGTACTATGCAAGGGTGGATACCGCGTCGAGCAGGTTGTTCCCTTTGATATGATGCCACACACCCCCCACGTTGAAACCCTGGTTTTCCTGACTCCGGGTGTGGTGTCGCTTTAGATTTTCCGGAGAATGGCTGTTGTGGAGAAATCGGCCGTGGCGCCATTCATTCCGCTGAACGTGCCTTTCAGTAGTACAGTTTGCCCGTCGAGGACAGTCGGATCATCCAGACCCGTGATCGGAAAGTAAACGGGGACCTGCTCGCAGATCATGTTGGGTATGCAATAAAGCAAGAGGCGCTCCCACTTGCGCATGAGCGCGGTACCAGACGACGCCGTGATGGTCATGGTGCCTGCGATGACATTGCCCATTCCTCGGGTCCGAAATGCAAATTGAAGCAGCAGCGCCGCCTGGCCACTTGCCGCGAAGACGACATTGCCTCCGGGTGGAAGTGTTGTGAATGTGGTTCCGTCATTTGTATCGGGAACACCAAGGATGATGGAAGCCGCACCGCCACCGTCCGGAAGGTCAGACCCGTCATCGCCGCCGCAAGCCCACGTCAGCATGCCGAAGAGGCAAACCCACGCACCAACGGTTCGGCCTAAACTTCGCGCAATCGAGGGAGCAGTTCGGCGAAGTTGCATGGCTTGTATCGGCTGTCGAACTGATGCACCAGAATATCGTTCCACGCATCCTTGCAGGCGGACGGCGATCCAGGCAGACAAAAAAGCAGGGTTCCGCCTGCCACACCAGCGCTGGCCCGCGACTGTATGGTCGAAAGACCAATCTTGGCAAAGGACAGGTAGCGGAAGAGCTCACCAAAGCCGGGGATGTGTTTCTCGTACAGGTTTGCAAACGCCTCGGGCGTCACGTCGCGACCGGTGATGCCTGTCCCGCCGGTTGCCAGAATTACGTCCACTTCGGGATCAGCAATGAGCAAGCGCGTCGCGTTCTCGATCGCGGGCTGATCGTCCGTAACGATTTGTCGCGTCACAACCAGGTGTCCTGCTGCTCTGACGAGTTCATCAAGGGCCGCGCCCGATCGGTCGTCGGCCGGGGTTCGGGTATCCGACACCGTGACAATCGCGATGCGAAGCGGCTTGAAATCTTTGGACGGGTCGATTCCGGGCATGAACCGCAATAGTACCGAAAAGCACCCGAGTGTCGAGCGGACGTTTGATCCAGATAGTCCGTAAGACATTGATATTACGCTGTTTAACCGAGGATTCTTAATGCCCGGCCGAGTCCGCATCGTGTTATGGTGCGCTCTTGTTGACGCGAGCTTCTGGGGAGCGCTGTTCCCGAAACGATGACTGACAAGGTTGCACTGGTTAGCGGGGGCGTGAGGGGTATTGGCCGGGGGATTGCGCTGCACCTTGCGAAACAGGGTTGGTCTGTTGCGACCTGCTATCGCACGAGCCGCGCCGAGGCCGATTCGTTGGATGGCGAGATCGCTGCGCTGGGTGGCCGTTCCTTGTCGATTCAGGCGGACGTAGAGCACCCCGCCGAGTGTGATCATTTGTTCGAGAAGGTCATGGGTTGGGGCCATCGAATCGATGCACTGATCCATTGCGTCGGTCCGTATCACCGAGCCGATTTGCTGGATGAAACGGTAGAGGGCTGGCGTGAAATGTTCACGGGCAATCTCGACAGCCTGTTTTTTCTGTCGCGTCTGGTTGCGCCCGGCATGATGGATCGCAAGTGGGGCCGAATCCTCGCTTTCACGATGGCAAATGCCGATCGGCTGGTCGCACAAACACAAGTCACCGCGCACTACATTGCGAAACTGGGTGTTGCTGCCCTCGTTCGAGGCCTCGCCAAACGTACGGCGTCTTGTGGTGTGACGGTTAACGCGATCGCGCCCGGATTTATCGAGTCGGGTTCAGCCGATGCAACAGAGCTTGAAGAAATCATCGCAGGGATCCCTGCGGGATATGTTGGTGACGTGAAAGACGCGGTGACTCTGGCCGCGTTTTTACTGTCTGACGACGCCCGTTATATCAACGGCGCCAATATTCCATTGTCAGGCGCGTGGGGTTTGTGAAGCATCATGACGACGACACTCATAGCGGTATCCCTTTTGACTCTTGTGGTTTCAGCGTTGTGCTCTCTTTTTGAGACAACCCTGTATTCGACGCGCATGTCGGTGTTGGAGGCGGCCCGGACACAGGAGCGCCACGCAGCCAGCGCGAATCGCTTTCTTGCGATGAAGCGCAACATCTCTCGCCCGACGTCGGCCATCCTCATCGTCAACACGATTGCAAATACCGGTGGTGCTGCGTTTGCCGGCATGCTTGCAGGTCAAGCATTCGGCGAAAAGAACGTTCCTATTTTTTCGGCTGTGATTACCGTGGCAATCCTTCTCTTTGCCGAGATCTTGCCCAAAACCTTCGGTGCCGTGCACTGGCGCAGCATTTGGTTTTTTGTGGTCTGGCCGCTGGCTGCCATGGAAAAAGCGCTGCGGCCGCTTGTTTGGATGACCAACAAGATTTCTGGGATTTTCGTCCGAGGCGGAGAGAACCACGGCACCACAGAAGACGAGATCCAGGCAATGATTCGGGTCGGTGCTCAGGCCGGATCGCTCACGCGAAACGAGCTGGAACTGTTGAGCGCAGTTTTCAAGTTCGACGAGACAGTTTGTCGCCAGATCATGGTGCCCTGGACCGAGGTGGCACGAATGCATGAGGACTGGGATACGGAAAAATGCCTCGCGATGGTGCGTCGCCAGCGACACACACGTTATCCCCTCACCGGCGACGACGACGAGGTCATTGGCATCATCCACGTCACCGACTTGATCTCGGCCACATCTGGAACCTTCGATTTACGTAAGATGATGAGGCCCATACGATCGGTCCCTGGTACCATGGCGATTGCTCAATTGTTACGTGAAATGCAGGCATCGCGGACGCAAATGTCAATCGTCATCGACGAATACGGAAATGATGTCGGCATCATCACGATGGAAAACGTGATCGAGCAGATTGTCGGTTCCGTGCGGGACGAATTCGACGACGCTCAACCCGATATCGTCCGAGAAGGCGAGGGTGCCTGGGTGGTTCGCGGTTTGATAACCGTGGAACGTTTGAACGAAAAATTGGGTCTTGATCTCCCCTTGCGGACCGACGTCGAGTCCCTATCAGGATGGATCACGGGACGCCTTGGCCGACTGCCGCGGGTGGGCGACTCGACGGTCGAGAACGAATTCCTCATCGAAGTAGTCGAGGTCATGAACCACCGCGCCGAGCGCGTCAGAATCTGTCCTTACGAGCCGAGCACGGTTGGTGCGGATCCAACCGGCAACGCTGTTTGAATGCCTGCGACGCCATCCATGCATTTTCAGAGACCGAAGCGCTTGTTGTGCGTATGTTTCTCTGGCTTTCTTGTCGCAGCTTTGTCTTCGCTTGCAAGCGCGCAACCGGTTGCAACCGAGGATGACGCGGCCCGAATCTTCACGGGCTTTCGCAGCTCACCCATCAAGAACGCCGACACCGGCGAGATTCAGTTCGAGCAGAGACTACTCCTCAGCATGTCCTACAGAGTGCTGCCGGATTTTGACATCGGCCTCGGTCTGCCCGCGCCTCGCTTTGCACCGGATAGGGGGCTCGCCAATCCATATGTCACGTCTCTATGGCATATTGTCCATAATCCCGTTTGGATTTCACTGCGCACTTTCGTCGAGCCGCCCCTATTAAACAATCGCCCGCTCAACGTCGATCAGAGCATTGACTCCAATATTCGATCGGTACCACACGTCGAGATATTCAGCGGACTTCGCACTGTATTCGTGGTCGCCGAGCCGAAAGACTCGCTGTTTTGGGCGACTTCCGGCTTTATCTGGAAGGCGTTCGACACCTTCGGCATTGGCCCCGACGGCAACATTCGATTCAATACGGATGGGTTCGACACCTGGGCCGTGGGCACCCGTCTTCGCCTTGAGGTTCGTCACAAGCAGAAACCGTTGGCGGTGTGGTTCGTGACCGCCACGTTTACCGAGGGACAATTCGACACGTCGCGGATGAATTTGCTGACGTTCATCACCTGGTACTGGCGGAGCTGAACCTTCACGGCATACCCATCGCGGTTCGTAGCACACGAAATGCCGGGGTCCATTGACCTTCTTCGTCCCGAACGACCAGGGTCTCATGCGATTTCGGATGGTTTGCCTTGTGACTCAGCGTGAACACAAAAAACCTCGTGGGCCGCCCCGGTCGGCCGATGACGCTCAATTCGTTTTCGATTTGTAGTCCGCACGTGGTCGCGGCTGCAGCAAGCGCCTCAGTTTGAGTCGGCCCGCAGCAGAGCACCAACGTCCCATCGGGGTTGAGCAATTGATGCGCCGCCAGAATGTAATCGGCAGGACCGCCCCGGTGTTCAAATCGGCAAGGTCCCCTTTGCGGCCTCGTCGATACCGGTCCGGTTCCGTCAATAAAATAGGGTGGTGTTCCCGTGATGAGATCGAACCCCCTCAATGCGAGGCCACCGAAGTCAAACGTTCGCAGATCGCCTTCAAAAACGTTCACTCTTTCAGTCAAGCCGTTGTACCGAAGCGATCGTCGCGCAAGATCAACGCTCGCTGGTTGTGCCTCGACCCCGATGCATTTTGCGTTCACGAAATTCCATGCGACCATTTGTAACACAGAGCCTATGCCGCAACCGAGATCAAGGCAGTTGCTCGGCTGCGCACCATTCCTGGCTCCCATCCGTGCAGCGACGGCAGCGGTCACCAGATCGTCCACGGACCAGCGATGACCATCGATGCGCTGGAACAGACGAAAGTCGCCCAACAGGTAACAAAGATCCTCTCCGTCACCCGGATGCAAATCAACGTCCCCACCGTCGCCGGCCGGTCTCGGTCCTGGGGCTACCCAGCCCATCGGGCGTCGCGCGGGTCGAATGATGCCCATTGAGCGACCAGTCTATCAGGGGTTGTCGTCGTCGCCTCTTGCATCCTGTTCGAGAACCGCCAGGAGGGTTGACTGAATCAGATCCTCTTCGTCGGCAGACAGGTCTCGAAACTCGACGCCGTATTCAATCGACGACGTGTTGCGGGTTGCGGTTCGTCGCACCTCGGCTTTTACCTCAATGGGCTCAAGCGAGGTGATCCGTACGGTCAATTGCACCTTCTCGCCGACCCGCAGAACCCGCAAACCTGGCGGGCCCACGAGCAAGGCGCCACCGGCGGAGATATTCTCGCACACGTGAGCACCTTTCCACTCACCATCGGATACAACACTGCACTCTGCGCGCAGTGCCACCGGCCACCGTTCGTATCTTCTACGGTTCTCCGAGTCGTGTCTGTTTGACATGTCGCCTCTGAATAATCGTACCGCAAACGTGCGACGAAAAGAAAGGCGAATTTCCGCTCTGCAATCAGTTTTGTTTTTTTTGCTTTCGACGACGGATAAACAACCCTGCGCCGACCAGTAGTGCCAATGGAATGACGGGTGTGCTTGTGCCCGAATTGTGAGACGATCCTGCGACCGACTGGGGTTGCAGGAAACACCCGCTGCCAGGATCGCTGTCACACGTGTCACCGATTGAATCGTCGTCGCGATCGCGCTGCCGAGAATTCGTGAGTGTTGGGCAATTGTCACACCGGTTTATTGCGCCATCCAGATCAAAGTCTTCGCAGGCGTCGCCCTTGCCGTTGCCGTCTTCGTCGGTTTGATCTGGATTGTAGATGTCAGGACAGTTGTCTTCGGTATCAATGTAGCCATCCGGCGTCGGAGCCCGTGCGCAATCGAGATCTGCATCGGCAAGTTTTTCGGGATCGACCCAGCCGAAGCGAATGGAATCCAGTGCAATGTCCGAACCCGCAACGCTCGAAGGGCTGAACTCGAAGGAGGTGTGGTCGGCAGACGTGTATCCGGGGATCGTCGATAAGTTCGCTGAATAGGTATGCCAGCGGCCGTCCGGCACCAAGAACGAGCGATCATTCGACGGCAATCGAATAATTGTGCCGTTGCCGAGCTTTAGAGAAGCGAACGACTGTCCCGCGGGAACGCCTTCACGCCCAATTCGCATCCGAACGGTGAGAGCGTTGTATGCACCGGGGTGGTTTTGCGCGCCCTTGATGAGGATCGGCGGCTGATTGGAGTGGGACGCGAATCGCAGGACGCCTGCTGCGCCCGGCGTGACGTTGATATACACAAAGCTGTTGATGACCTCCGAGGCGCCGGACTCTTTGGTGGGTTCAACAAACTGAACTTGCAACCCGCCGTCGGGAAGGAACGTTCGAATGTCGTCGGTGGGTTGCCCGAACTCCCAGACGGGCGAATCGTCGTACGTTCCGTCAAAGGTCGTGACCATGCGACCGCGATAGCTTGTCAACATGCTGTAGTACGCATTCCACGCCCGCCGCCAACGCTTCATCCGTCGGATCGCGTCGGTGTTCGCCTGCGGATCGTTTGGCTTCGTGATGACGATCCACTGTTGTTTATGAACGTGTGGCGCGGCATCAAAGTTGGGCGAACGGCCACCCTCGGCCGCGAGGATCTCCATCGGATCGAGTTGACGATCGAGCTCGGGCACAAATCCCTTGTTCGGACGAATCGCCAGACCCGCATACTGGCCGTGTTGGAATGTGTTGGTTACGCGGTCAACGGTAACGTATTTCGAGATGGTCGCGTCGAGGTTGACGGAACTGTAGTCCGGAACAGGGGCGAGTAGATCCCTGCGAGCAGGAATAAGTCCCATGAGATAGAGCTCGATTGGATGAAAGCGGAGTAACGGCTTTCCTTGATATGGCGGCGAAGCAGCCCAGAAGGGCGTTGGCCCCGTCGTCTCGAGAGATCCATCTCCGTTGGCTCGCCAGTTGTTTCCGCCCCAGAGGGAACCGTCAAGATCAAACATCGAATTCCAAAACGATATGTCGCGCTTCAAGCCAACCAATACGGTCTTGTACCAGGTGAAATCGCCTCGATCGGTGCCTCGCTCGGCCGGGTCTTGTCCACTACCTCCGCTTTTCGAGTACTTCGAGTCTTTTGGGGTGGTATCGGGCAGATGTACGAACGGACCGAACATGCGAGACGAGGCCTGTGCAAGCGCCTGATAACCATTGTAGTAAAACGGGAAACAGGTGCTTTGCGAACCGGAACACCTTTTATATTCAGTCTCGAATCCTTCTACGCCCGCAGGATCGGGATCGGGCCACTTATCGACACCATCCGGCGGGGCGACTTTGGGAACTTCCCAAACTCCGAAATCGGTCGTGTTGCCTGCGACAACATGACCGGTGTACGGACGTGCCGTGTTTCCACGTCCCCTTTGTTCGTAACCAATCCCGAGAGCGGCGTTGGCGTCGTCATTTCGGACGAAGAAGGGGCTGCTACTACCCATGTCCACCAGAAAAAGAGCCAACGTGTCCCATGAATAGCCTTTTGCGCCAGCTCCCTCCAGTAGGGAAAGAAAGCGTTCAAAAGCCAGCGTTTGGTTTGTCGTTTCGCATGTTTTCACCTCACGCTCGCCAACCATTTCGGTCGTGCAACCGGATATGATGGCATTCTCGATACCCGTGCCTTTTTCGATCACCTTCGCATCGCCGTCGACGATGAAGATCTCGTCGTCGAAACAGTCCACCTTGCGGGTTTCATTGCAAAGCAGCGCGGCTGGAGGCGCTGCCCTGGCTTGCCCCAGCGAAAGGGTTGCTGCGAAAAAGGCCGCTTTCGTTAGTACGCGTCGCACGGCAGTGTCTCCGGGGATCCCTCGGTATTGGACACCCGGACAGCGCGTCGCGGGCCAACCAACCACGAAATTTTTATCCTAACCCCGTCTTTGTCGCAACAGTGCAACCGCTTGCTGCAAATACTGTCGGTGCTCGTTGAGCAGGTTTGCGTATACCTTTTCATCGGGGTCATCGAGCCGCAGTGCGACGGAATCCATGAGCCCCCGGAGACGCCGTGACGCCAGCGCTGCGAGATTGGAGTCGCTGCCGCCAAATAGCTGGCCCGCCCGGTCCACATCCCACTGACAAATTGACAGCGCCTTGAAGGAAAGACCCCGAAGCCGGTGGGAAAAGGTGCGGGATTTGCTGCTGTATCCCAACCGCGTTTCGGCATCGCCAACACGAAAGCCGCAAGCCCGCAAAGCAGCAATT
This sequence comes from Myxococcales bacterium, assembly GCA_043759805.1. Lineage (GTDB taxonomy): Bacteria > Myxococcota_A > Polyangia > Fen-1088 > Fen-1088 > JAWXBF01. Next base: position 16,312 of record JAYUPZ010000579.1, read on the forward strand.
TCGGCGAGTTCCCGGTCACTAAATCCGCCCCGTCGCAATTCCAGATCCCACGGCGACAGCTGTGTTTCCTGCGTGAGGGGTAGGGTTGACGCTGCGCGGGGACCAACGGGATGTGCGGGTACGGAGGCCGGCGTCAGTTCAAGTTCGGTGCGATGGTTCGCGTCGGCCATTCGCGGCGACGGATCCGGAAAACGTGTTGGAGCCACCGGCACCGCCTGTTGCGTTCCCGACCGCCGTTCCCGAGGAACGCCCTCGGCAATGTCGTCCGGCAGATCGCGTCGTTCGATCCGGGCTCGACCGTCGAGCCGTGCCCGCTGCGCCGCCTGTCGGATAATCCGACGCAACTCGCGGACGTTGCCGGGCCAGTTGTGAGAGGACAACGCTGCAACAGCAGAATCCGACAGGCCAGCCCCGGCATCGATCTCCTGCTGCGCCTCGAATTGGGTAAGAAACCAGCGGGCAAGGACAGGGACATCGTCGATGCGATCCCGAAGGGGGGGCAACCGTATCACGTGTCCGGCGAATCGTTCGTAGAGATCGCGTGGAAAGCCGCCCTGAGTCACATCTCTCGCAATTTCGCGATTGGTCGCGGCGACGAACTTGATGTCGACGATCCGATCGGCACCGATGCCCACCGCGGGCCGAAAGGGCCGCCCTTCGAGCGGAAGCAGAAGCAACGTCTGTGCCTGTCGTGGCAGATCACCCACCTCGTCCATGAAGAGCACGCCTCCATGGGCTTCATCCAGGATCCCCGGTTGGCCCTCGCGTGCGACGCCCACGAGGCCACTGCCTTTTCCGTGGCCGAACAACTTTCCGGTCGCGATGGTCGGATCTCCGGTTGCAAGTTCCGAGCAGTTGATTGTACGAAACACTTTCTGTGCTCGGTTGCCAAGCGACCAGATGGCTTCGGCAATGGCCGTTTTACCCGTTCCAGTTTCACCCAGAATCAACACCGGATCCGGCGTGCCGGCCGCAATCAATATTTCCTCAAAAATCTTCAGAAAATTTGGGGCATTGCCGATGAGCGCGCGTTTTCGCAAATTCGCAAGCGGCGGGAACCGCAACTCGAATTGTTCCACCTTGCGCTGGAGTGCAAGATTCGATGGATATGGAATTTGGTATTCAACAAAGCCTGCCTTTCGGGCCTCCCCCTGAAGTTGAACCTGGGCATCCCTTACCCGCCGCAACGTATCTGGATCGGCGGCGTCCTGCCACATCACCTCAGTTTTCGTCATACGGTTCTCGAGATCGACCATGTGGTTGCGGTGTTCGAGACGACCGTTGACCCGAGCCAAAAGATCCGTCAAGTCGAAGGGTTTGGTAACGTAGTCATCGGCGCCGGCACGAAGACCAACGTATTTGTCGCCCGGATGACCCTTGGCGGTTACGAACAAAAAAGGGGTGAGTGCTGTTTTTGCCCGCGCACGAACGTTCTTGCAAAACGCTATGCCGTCCATGCCGGGCATCATGATGTCGGAGACAATAAGATCAGGGGTCTCCTTTTCGATCGCCTGCAGCGCAATGGCCGCATTCCGGGCGCGAGTCACATGATGGCCGGCACGTTCCAGGTTGTACGCGATGGTTTCCAGCATGTCTTCTTCGTCATCGACCACAAGGATGTTCGCCATGTTCAATCACTCCAATGCTAGGGGCAATATCAACTCAAAGGTGGCGCCTTGGCCATCCTCGCTACGAAGATTCACACGGCCCCCGTGTTGACGGGCGACGCTTGATACAATCGCAAGCCCCAGTCCCGAGCCACGCCCGGAGCCCTGTGCTCGCTCCCCCTGAAAGAAACGCTCGAAGACACGACCCTGTTCTTCGGCGGGGATTCCTGTGCCTGTGTCTGTAACACGGATTGCGACGACGGGGTCTTCGCGTTCAATTTCAACGCTGACTTTGCCGTTCTCCGGCGTGAATTTGAGCGCATTGTCGAGCAAATTGCTGATCGCCCGTCCAAGATAGTGCTCGTCCACATCGACAAAGGTTGGCGTCGGATTCGGAAAGGCTTCCAGCTCGACATTCTTTTCTTCGAAGGCCGGTCGGGCGAGATCCATCACTTCGGAAATCAGATCGCTCAGTCGTACCCTTGTCGTCGTTGGAGCGCGTTCGGCAATCCGTGCGAGATCCAGCAGATCGTTTACAAGCGAGCCGAGTCTTTTACACTGGCGTTCTGCACGCTCCAGAAATCGTTCGCGAACGGATACCGGCATTTCGGTGTCGTTCTTGATCGTTTGAAGCGCAGTTTGGATGATGGCCAGCGGCGATCGAAAGTCGTGCGAAACGGTGGCGACAAACTCATCTTTGGCGTCGGCCATTTGTTTAAGATCGTCGTTGGCATCTTGAAGCTCGCGCGTTCGTTCAGCAACGCGATCCGCGAGGGTATCGTTGTGACGGCGGTTTTCCCGGTCCAGCTTGGCCAGCTCATCGGCCATCTGCTGAAAGTCACCGGTCAGTTGTTCAATTTCACCATAGGAACGAAGGGGCAGACGCGTGTCCCAGTTTCCTTTTCCGATTTCACGTGTTGCGTTTGCAAGTGACCGCAAGGGTGAGGTCAGCCGACGTGCGATGAACAACGTCGCAACGAGTCCAGCCAACAAGGCTGTTGTCACGATGGCAATGGCTGAAAGCGCGAGGCGTCGTTCGGATGCGTCTCGCCTTCGGGTGGATACATCAAGCACCACGTACCCCACGGGCCCGGTGGAGTTCTGAGCGGGCGGGGGACCATCGTAAAACGCCCGATCTTCGATGTCGGGAAGGATTGTGTCTGAAACACCCGTTCGAACGATTGCGGCAACCCATCGCAGATCGCCCGATTCCAGCGTACACGGGCTGCACTGGCGCTCATCGGGCGCGGGCCATGTGGGAGACGGTCGACCTTTGCGCGTTCTTGCAGCGATCAAGGCGCCGCCTGGATCAAAGACCCCGACTCGTATCACGTCCGGATCGCCGAGCGCGCCGTCGAGCACGCCTCCCAACAAGTCGCCGCTGTGTGCCAATGCTCCGAGGACGGACGCCGCAGCAATGTGGTTTCCAAGCGCCGAAAAACGTTGGCTGGCTTCTGTTCGACTGAGTCTCGAGAAGTTCACGTGGTAGTAGCCCGTGACGACCACCGCAATTGCCGCCATCGCGATGAAGTACCAAAGTCCGAGGTTGAAGCGGAGGCTGCGGCTTTTGTATGGCCGCGTACTCATGGCGTCAAAATCTCCGCCTTGTTTCGCAAATTACCTGGGATCTTCAATCCAAGTCGTGTGGCGGTGCGCGCGTTGATGATCAATGTATCGGAGCCTGCGAAGGACGTGGAGGATTTATTGGTGCCATCAAGGGCGCGGCGCCCAACTTCACCCGCTCGCTTTCCGGAATTGTCAGACCTTGGTACGACCGCGAGTAGTGCGCCGTTGGCGACGTACCACGGCGACAGACCAATCAAGGGAATGCGCTTCCAGTGGGCAAGCTCAAGCGCGTAATAGACCGTTTCTTGAACGGTTGTGCTTCCATCCGGGACCAACCAAAGTGCGTTGACGGAAATTTCTTTCTCGAAGCGGTGGAACGCGCGAACGGCATCTCCAACGTTCAAGGCGGGTAGCGCTATAAGTTCGATGCCATTGTTTTTCGCCGCAATCCGCGCTTCCGAGATCAATCGGCCCGTCTTGCCTGGATCGAATACGACGCCCACGCGGCGTGCCTCGGGTGCAATTGCAGCGAGCGTTGAAAAGGTTCGCGCGGGGGACGCGTCTTGCAGGATGGCGCCTTCTGTTTTGCGCGTTGGCGAAATCGCTTCGGGCACTGCAACGAGCACGGAAATGATCTTGGCGGAAAACGGCGCCTTTTGCGTCGCAATCAGGGCCTTCGCTCCAATTGCGAAGACGATGCCATTGCAATCTCGGAGCAAACGCTCGCGGTCGGTTGCGCGATTGACGTCGAGGTAGATCCCAGGCGCACCGAAGGCACTGATCGCTTCATTTGCAACCTGCTTCTCCTTTTCGCTGGAGAACACCGCGCAGTGGGTGCTCGGTACTCCATGCACTTCCGGCGCTGCTGGTGCACGGCTTGCGGCCGCGACGATGGCGGCGAAACAGCAAGCGGCGGAAGTAGAACGGCTGAACATGGGGCGTGTTCGCTATTGATAGAATCCGACAGTTGCAAGGATCCGCAATCGAGTCGCCTCTGCGCCCGGGAAATGTGGCGTGTCGTTGTCGGTCAGGTTGCTGCCGGCGATGGAGATCTGCAGACCGGTGGGAGACGTCCATCCAAGTCGGGCGTAAGTCGTAATGAATGCATCAAGTGGCTGCGGCGCGTAGATCTGTCCTGGCGGCAACCCGGAAGTGTCGGCCGGGACGCGCGCCACGGATGCGTTGTCAAAGTACTGTCCGTCAAAACTCAGGAACATCGATGCAGGCAAGTTCAGGCGAAACCCGATGCCAACTTTGTGGGTTGGCGATCCAAAGTTTCTGACATTGTAGGGGTAGGCGTCGCTTCCGTGGATGTAAACGTGAGCGTAGTGCGCGTAGGCGTTGACGGCGGACGTAACCACATCGACACCGGTTTCTCCTCCCATTCCGACAATGGCATCATTGTTTCCATAGGGAATTTCCGTCACGGTCATTGTGTTGGGATCGACGACGCTGTTGCGAGCGTCAAGTGTGATCCAATCCGTCATTCGATACACAAATCCGTTGGTGAATACCCGCAGCCAATCGGTCAGGGTCCCGGCATATCCGAGTTCACCGTATGCGATCCGTTCGCTATTCAGATTTCGGTTTCCGCGCAACGGCGCATTGGGCAGATCAAGCTTGGCGAAATTTTCGATGGCGTAGGGATTGTTGTAGCCCGTGTTCAACGCAAGTCTCAGCTGATGTCCTGGTTTAGGCGAGAATACGGCCGACAATCGCGGCGAAACATTGGTTCGCGTTAGCGTTTGTCGGTCGACGCGTAGGCCCGCGCCCAGTCGCCATTTTCCGAGGATCACGGTGTTGCCACCGTATCCTGCGACGTTCAACAAGGTATCTTCATTCTCGGTGATGTTTGATGAGAGGGTGTTCGCGCGAACTTCCGTTCCCCATCGACCCTCCATGGGCAAATCAAACGCCCGGAACCTCAACGTATGATTCAATTCTCCGTATGCCGTGTTGAATCGCACGGAAAAGGGCTTACCCGGAACGACGAAGTCGTTCGACTTGATCCAGCCTCCGTTCCATCCTGCCATAAAATTCAGATCGCCCCTGGGAGATCCTGGGCCGCCCAGTCCTTGACGGCCAACGATGCGCGCATAGGCGAGCGTCGAATCGAAGGGCACCAGGGTTGAACCGGTCGGCATGATGGTCGTACGACCCGACATGACGCCAGATTCAAGTGATACGGATTGATTCGGCGCAGGGTTGTACCCCAGATTGAGTGTTCCGCCACCGGCCATTTGATCGCGACCTGGGTCGATGCCTGGTCGTGGTTTCTCGAACAGCGTGAGCCGGCGGGCGACGCCAGATGCTCGGAATCGCCATGGGCCCGATACGGCGCCACTTCGTACACCGGCACGAAAGTCGCCCGGAGTACTCGCATCGAGGCGTGCTTCGTTCCAGGGGAAATCTTCTGCGGAACGGGTGATGATGTTGATGACGCCGAGCAGTGCTTTGTTGCCGTAGACCGCGCCTCCTGGTCCCATCACGATCTCAATGCGATCGATGTCGACAAGCGAGATGGGCAACATTTCGTACGCCGTGCCGCCGGAGTAGTCGAGATAGGCGGTCCTGCCGTCGATCAACAAAAGTACGCGGTCCGAGTGATCGTATGCGAACCCGCGGGGACCGATTTGGCCATCGGTTGCCGAAAGTTGCCGGACATCCAACCCCGGTACGCGGCGCAAGATTTCGGGCAACGAGGTTGCTCCCATTTTTCGAATCTCGTCGCTTGTGATGACGAAGGTCGTTGATGGTGCTTCGGAGATGCGGGTTGGTTGCCCCGATGGCGTGACGACAGGTGGATCCCAGACGCCGCTGTTGGGTGTCTCGTCCTCCGCCGCGCGCGCCGGTTTGGCAACCATGAGCAGGACAAGGAAGACGATGCTCGCGCCTTTTTGCATTCGGGTCGATGTGTGTTTGGGCACGGCGGGAAATAATGGAGGGACGAATCCTTCCGACAGCAACGTTCGTACCAACATGTGAATTCGGGCCTTTACAGAGAGGGGCCGTTATCTAAACACACAAAACACACGTTCGCAGAGGGCTTTATCAGGGGGAATCGAACGGGTCTGAAAATGCCGGGTTCGCGATGAAATCCCGATCCGTCAGACTGCCGAGGAACTCCAAAACGTCACTTTTTTCCTGTGGAGTTAGGACAAAGCCTGGAACGAAGCGATTCTTGTTGGGGTTGAGCCGACCGTCGCCCGCGTTTGGGCCCGTTTCAATCAGACGTCCCCCGGCGCCGTAGAAGTCGAGCACTTCTGCCAGCGTCGCGATGCTGCCATCGTGCATATAAGGTGCCGTGAGCGCCACGTTGCGCATGCTGGGGGCGCGAAATTTTCCCATGTCTTCACGCTGTCCGGTGTGATCAAACAAACCCTGGTTTTCGGCCGGATACGCGCCAGCTCCGCCAATGTTGAAAAGGCCGGTGTTGTGAAAGGCGCTCTCGTCAAAGACGCTTTTCTTGTGAATCGTGGCCACCGCGAAGTTAAAGCCGCCGTGGCAATGAAAGCATTCGAGACGTTCCGCAAAGAAAAGGTTCATGCCGCGGATGGCCCCGGGGGTCAAAGCATTTGTATCACGGTGATAGGTGAACCGATCAAAGGGAGAATTGCCGGAGATGAGCGTGCGCGAAAAACTTGCAATCGCAGCGACCACGTTCTGAAACGTGATGGCTGATTTGGCGTCCGGAAACGCGGCGTCGAATCGCTGCTGGTAAATAGCGTCTGCGTGCAACCGTGCGAGGACCTCATCTTCGTGTCCGCTGACGCCCATTTCGACCGGCGTTTCACCAAAAAGTGGCAAGGGGATCTGCTGTTCGAGGAAGGCCAGCGCGGGGTTCGCCCACGTCAGGGTCGCGTTGTACGCGACGTTGGTCAAACCCATGGAGCCACGAGGATGCATTTGGTTCGTTGAACCGATCGCAAGGGGTTTGCCATCTGAAAATCCAAGCGCCTGCTGGTGACATGTACCGCAAGACTGAGTTCCGTTTCCGGACAACCGTTTGTCGAAAAACAAATACCGTCCGAGTTCAACCTTTTCGACCGACATTGGGTTTTCGGTAGGAACCTTTGGTTCCGGAAACCCAAGCGGTAGCTTCCAGTCGAATGCGACGTTCTTGTCGCTGCCACATGCCGCGACGAGCAGTACCAATCCCGCTACACCCGTCCATGCGAGGCGTGCGATTTTCATTCGGGCCGGAAAAAGGTTTGAGCAGCGCATCCGTTTGTACAGAGGCCTTTGGCAGGATCGATTCCAAGGTTGGCGAATATCGGTGCGCATTCCGGGTCGTTTTTGCCCGACATACAACCCGGTCCGGTTTCCGGAGTATTGAACGCAAGGTTCGACGAAGCCAGCAACGCCGCGAGATCAAGCACCACGGTATTTTTTTCCGGATCGAACGGCAGCGTGATGGTGGCTCGATTGGGGTGGGTGCATTCCGTGCTTGGTGCAACAGATGCGGCGCTTGAGGTACAACCGGTACTTCCGAGGTGAATCAACCAATCGTATGACGCATCTTCGTTCTCAAGATCGATTCGGGCGAACTTATAGCCGGCTTGCCAATCCCAGTGCATCGCCCCGAGATTGAGCGGTGCGTCCGCGCTCGAAGGTAGTTGGTGATTTTGAGCAAAGGGAACCCCAATGGTGAATCGGATTTTCGCGGTGGTTGCCGATGAGACGGCAGATCCACGCACCATCGAGTTAATTTCTTTGGTACCGCCAGCGCACGATCCAATCCCGTTCTCGAAATCCAACAAGGCGGTGGTTTCGTTCTGCCACTTGCCGTCTGCATCGAGGATCATCTTGTGTTCACTTCCATCGGCACCGACGAGCCAAAAGTCCGAAACGAACAAACGAAAGTCGGCGATGCGCATCGCCTGCGGCGGATCTCCAAGCATCACCATGGGAACGGCACAGTCGATCGAAGCGGCCTTTGCGCGTGTTGCGAATCGAATCACAATTGGCGTTCGTTGGGCGTCGCCACCGCATGAAACACTTACAATGCACAGCGCCACGCCCAATGCAAAACGTTGGAAGGTCTGGATTAAATCGTGCATGTTTTACTGGTTTCGACCCCGTCGACGACGCTTGCGGTAGTGGCAAACGAGACCAAGAGTAACCGGCAGTCCCCACCCGAGCCCGCTTCCGGGCGGCGAATGTCCAACGCGGCACCCGCACCCCCCCCCGGGCGGCGAGGTTTCTTCGCACACGCCGTGCATCTCGCACAACCATGCGGCGGTCTCCGGGCACAGGTCGACCACACAGCGATCGGGGGCAGGAAGAGACGCCACGGTGACAATGGGTGTCCACGTGCGTCCGTTGTCCAGCGATTGACCCAGCAAAAACTGGTCCCCTTGCGGTTCGCCGGCCCCGCACGCGTACAAGACTTTAGCGCGATGTTTGAGGCATCGATAGCGCGGACCGTCTTGCGTGGACAAAATCGGTGAATCCCAGGTTGAACCCATATCGCGGGAAACATACAGCGATGCAGGGGAGCCCGACTCGCGCGAAAGCAACGGCGAGGCGGCCACGTAGAGGGTACCGAATAACTCGCCGAGGGTGAACCCTGTGACGACCTCACCGTCTTGCAAACGAAGCACCCTCGTTGCACTGTTTCCTGCGTCGTCGGTGCGCCAGACTTCGTCCGATCCTTCGGGGGTTGAGCGGGAAAAATACAGGCGTCTCGGATCGTCAGGGGCAATCGCAAGTAGGCTGGAGAAGCGATCGGGTTCTGGAAAGGCCGGGGTGGGATCCAGAAACTCAAACGTAATACCGCTGTCACGTGACCGTGCCAGTGCCGGTCGAGCATTGGTGCCGATTCCCGTGAGATAAATTGTGGCGGGATCGCCTTGCGAAAGGTCAATTTGAAAAAAGGTTGTGGTTACTGGAAGGTCGCGCATCCACTGATAACTCGCGCCTCCGTCGACTGAGCGATACAACGAACCCAACGCGCCGTTGGCCACCAGTGCCCATATGGTGCGAGAAGTTGGGGCCCCTTCTGCGATCGATTTCACGATGGCACCGGCGGGGAAACCGTTTGCTTGCAACCACGTGCAGGTTGAATCGGCCCTGGCCCTGAAGATTCCACCCGAACCCGGCACGTGAATCCACCCCCGCTGGTCAACCAAAAAACGGTCGGGTGTTTTACGCCCGTAGGCTTCTTCGCAAAATAGTCGGGGATTTGGTCTCGTTTGCTTTGCAGTCACGACACCGAAGTTCAATGCCAGAACCCAGTTTTCCAGTTGTGCTCGAAAGTGAAAATCGACGGTGTCCGGCAACATGCACACGCCATTGCTTGCAGGCGTGCATGCAATCGGCGGTGAGGCAGCCACACCTTTCGCGTTTGCGACACGATTCACGGACGCAAATACGATCGCGCACAAAAAAAAGCGGAGGGCGGTCGTCGGCATCAGGGCAGTAATACCACGCGTGCCGTTTTCTCGGAGAAGCCGCCGCGTCAACGTGGATGCGTGCCGGTGTTATTTCGTAGGATCCAGGTGCGGCGCCGTGGGCAAACGCACGGTGAACGTTGTTCCAGAACCGGTTCGGCTATCCACCTCGATCGTGCCTTGATGGTCTTCCACGATGCGTGCGACCATTGCTAGCCCGAGCCCCGTTCCACCTGCTTTACCGGCTGTAAAGAAGGGCTCGAAGATCTGATCAAGGTTTTCCTGAGGGATTCCCACGCCGTTGTCGCGGAGCAAGATTTCCACTGCTGCTTTCCGGTCGATCTCGCAAGAGGTTGCTGAAATCCGGATCTCACAATTGGATGTCCGTTCCAACGGCATGGCCTCGTCGGCGTTGCGCAGCAGGTTCCACATCAACTGACGAAACGCGCCACTCGAGCACTGGATCTGCAATGTCGATTCAGCGTGAAGATTGATTTTTGAACGAGGATTTCCCTGTGCGAACGCCTGTGCCAATTCGGCCAGCTGTTCCTGAACGTCGATCGTTTCCAGATTTTTGTTTGGAGGGCGCGTGTAATCGAGCAACGACGAGATGAGAGCGTTGAGGCGATCGACTTCACGAATGACGATCTCGGCCAGCTGTTGTGAATCGGGATCGGTTGGGTTGAGCGCTCGCAAAATTTCGACCGAGCCGGAAATGCTGGCTAGCGGATTGCGTATTTCGTGAGCGACGCCGGCTGCCAGCCTTCCGATGCCAGCGAGACGTTCCGAGCGTTGAACGAGAATCTCCATACGGCGTAACTCAGTTAGATCTTGAAAGTGTATGACGCGACCGATGATGGCTCCCGAGTGATCGCTTAGGGGCGTTGCGGATATCCCAATTCGTTTCGAGGTGCCGTCCGGGCGGGCGACATCGATTTCCTGCCGACGAATGTTCCCCACCGGTCCGGCTCGCTCCAGCATCGTCATGATCCCGGGAATGTGCCGGGCGATGCTTTGCCGCAACGCGGATGTGCGATCGAGCCCAAGAATTTCGGCGGCAGCATCGTTGACCGATGTAATGATCCCGGTGCGAGTCGTGGTCATCAATCCCGATGAAAGGCTGCGGATTGTGTTCTCGTGAAGGGATGCAAGATCGCCCGCAAATCGTTCATGCTGACTGAGTCGTTCACCCGCCTTGCGAGTCTGGTTGGCCAGCATAAATCCAAGCGCAGCCACGGAAAGGACGCCCGAAAGATTCACGACCATACGCAACATCAGATCTCGCCCGGTGATGTCCCATGGCATGACGGGTTGACCCGTGATAGGCGGAAGCCATTCCAGATAACCCGCCGCAAACACCGCAATCATGCAGGCGGACCCGGCGATCGCCACGTACAACACCCCGTTTCGGGTTGGCAACAAGGCCATCGCCACGATATCCACCAAATAAAGAAACGTATAGCCGCTGCCCGCTCCGCCGGTGGCGTGCACAAGCACCGAGATGATGACGAGATCGACTGCAATCTGTAGGTATGCGAATCGCAGTGCGCTTCGCACGAAGCGCATTGAGATGCCGTAGGCGAGACTGGCCAAGTAGGTGGCCGCAAGCAAAGAGAATACGAATCGACCATACGGACCACTCAGATTTTCCGCGCTGTTTCCCCACCACGCAACCGCAACGACAGCAGCCAACAGCAGGGTCGCGAGGGCCACGCGGAAGACCATCAAATAGATGACCATCCGCATGGCGTCTCGACGCCGCAGCTCTGCGGCTTGTTCTCTCGTGAGCGCCAGATCTTCTGGAGTTGGAACCGGCGTTAGCTGGCTATCCCGGATGGTGGCCAGATCGGTGTCGGTGATATGTGAAGCGTCCAACGAAACCGATCCCGCCCGGAGTTTAGCCGGCCTTGATGCTGCCGGCCATCTCGAAAATAGGCATGTACATTGCGATGACAAGGCCACCTATGACACCGCCGAGGAAAACCATCATGAGCGGTTCAATCATGCTGGTCATCGAGGCGACGGCCACGTCGACTTCTTCTTCGTAGAAGTCAGCAATCTTTGTGAGCATCGTGTCGAGGGCACCCGTTTGTTCCCCGACGCCAATCATTTGCACGACCATCGGAGGAAACATCGCAGTTTCCATCAGCGGGCCGGCCATATCTTTACCTTCGGAGATCTTGGAACGGGAATACATGATGGCTTCCTCGACCACCTTGTTTCCCGATGTCTTTCCGACGATCTCGAGCGCGTCGAGAATCGGAACGCCGGATGAAAGCAGCGTGCCCATCGTTCGAGTGAATCGTGCGACCGCGACTTTCCGCAATACGTTTCCCATTACCGGCATCTTGAGCAACGCTGAATCGAAGGCGTATCGACCTTTGGGATTTGCCAGCACTGCCTTGAAGGCAAAACTGAGGCCAATCAAGCCTGCAATAATGTAGGGGAGAAAGTTCGCCAACATGTGGGACAGGTCGATGACGATCTGAGTCGGTTTGGGCAGGGCGCCGCCACCGAATTCTTTGAACATTTTTTCGAACACCGGAATAACCTTGGTCAACAGGATCGTCACGACGAGAGCTGCAATCAACAAGGTGATGAGCGGATACATCATGGCGCCCTTGACGCGTCGCTTGAGCTTTTGAGCTTTTTCGATGTACTGCGACAGACGCTGCAAGATCGTGTCGAGAATACCGCCGACCTCGCCAGCGGCGATCAAGTTCACGAAGAGCTCGTCAAATACCTTCGGGTGCTTCTTCATTGAGTCCGAAAGCGTCAAACCACCTTCAACACCTCCCTTGATTTGCCCGAGGACTTTTCCGAATCGTTTGTTCTCGGTTTGCGTCGCAAGAATATCGAGGCACTGTACGATCGGCAGGCCGGCGTCGATCATTGTTGCGAACAATCGCGTAAAGATGACGATGTCCTCTTGTTTGACGCCCGAGCCGAAGCTGAGGCTGATTGCCTTGCTTTGCTTCTTGACCGTCACGGGTTGAAGCAATTGCAATTTAAGCTTTGAGTGGACGGCTTCGATGCTTTCGGCCTCCATGACGCCCTTTTTCACGTCGCCTTCGCGCGTGCGGGCCTCCCAGCTAAATGAGGGATTCGCCATCGTTACGTTCTCCGATTTTGGTTTGGGATGGTCATGAAGGGATTAGCGCCCGGGCCGGGGGCCGCGGCCGGGAGCAACACCGGGTGAAACGCCGCCGTTGGCGATAAGTTGTTCAAGTTCCTCGGGTTCAGAGGAGTGTCCAATCGCCTCTTCCAGCGTGATGCGCCGGGTAAGATACAGCTGGGCAAGGGTTTGGTTCATCGTCTGCATACCGGACTTTCCCTGTCCGAT
>JAYUPZ010000580.1:0-2833 GCA_043759805.1 Myxococcales bacterium
GCGCTTGCAGTTCTTCCGGATGGTTCGCGGGCATACGTGGGTGGCGTCAACGCGGACTCGGTGTTTTCGATAGAGGTGGGGCAGGTAAGTCTCGCCGCATCGCCGGCTGGTTCGGTTGTCCCACTTCACGATGGTGCTGCAGGTGTGAAACGATTGCGCCTGTCAGTCGATGCCTACGGAACCTTTGTAAGCGCCGACGCACAATATCTCTACGCGATCGTCGGCGATGCTTCAGTTCGCGTGATTGATATCGGGCGCCGTGCGCTTTCGCTGCGTGAGATCGAGTGCGATACCCAGGTGGATTCTTTGTACCTGTCACTGCCGAATCCGAGCGCGCGCGGTCTTGGATGCCATGAAATTCCCGATGATTTGACGGCGCCGCGGAAACCGAGGCGGTTGTTTGCCGCAGGGCCCGGGATTCGTTTATCGAGCGATCCAGGCGGTCCGCTTGCCGAGCCCATTCCGGTGGACGTGGCGTTCGCACGGGTTGGCGTGCCGGGCGTTCCGAATCTCAACAACGAGAGTGTCGACGGCGGGTTTGCGTATCTGCTCTATTCCAACGGAGAAATAGCGGTTATCAACGTTGATCCGACGGTTCGTTCCGGCGAACAAGGTGGTCCCATCTTAGGCGGTGGGAATGCGATCGCCCACGGTCGGCCCATTCCTCACCAACCGCGCAATGCAGTGGTCGGCGCGTCCGACCTCTCGAAAGACGTCATCCTGGGTCCACCCCAGATCGCAACGGAACCGAACTTGTCTCTGACAAATGCGAGTTTGCCACTTGCCGTGCGGGCCAAACTTGAAAACGCAAAGATTCCGCAACTCGAGAATACAGGCATTGAATTTGGTTACGCGCGTTTCCCGCGTCCCGATGAAACGCGACCGCAGTTCTGGAGCTTCATCTGGGAAGGAACGCTGGCTGGTACCGAGCGTATTACTGCAACGCTGAAGAACGTTCCAACACCGGCTGTTTCGGTTGATTCGCCCGTTGGTGAATTGACCGACGTGGGCGCTCAGTTTTGTGGCCGCGGTGTTCTCTCGGGCGATGTGGTACGGTTCTTTGGTTGCGCGGACGATCTCGCCTGCAGCGAAGATGGCAGCAGCCGTTGTGTGAAGGTCAACGCTGCAGCGCCCGGCATGTGTTTCGATGGTGCGTCGCCCGCCGATGTCGAAGAAACGTGTGGTCGATTCATCTCCAGTCGACGGCGATACCGCGTCGTACAGGCCGGACCCCAGTCGCTGGCGCTTGGATTGAGACTGGACGAGATCCCGCGACCAAACATCGGGGAGTGGGGGTGTTCGGAGGATTCGCACTGCACGGGTCTCGAATCCGAGATTTATGCGGGCTTCAAATGTGTTGAGATGTACGAAGGGCAGGGCAAAGGATGCTTTCGTCCCTGCACGGCACCTGGCGACGATGAAAGCTGCCGACTTGGATTCGTTTGTGAGCGCATTCCCGGCAAGACGGAACCGTACTGCGCTGAAGCCCCGGCACTGGACACACCGGGTGCGCTGGAATGTATGCGGCGGACGAGGGCGTATAACGTTTCCGTTGGACGCGCGTTTCTCGTGACGGGTCAACTGACGCCTCGAATCAACACGGTGCAAGAGCAGGGCGGCCTTTGCGTCGAGTCAACGGCGCGAGACGCACGCCTCATCAACCGTATTCCATTGCAAGCCCCGTCCTGCAACTTTCCGGTAGGGACCACCTCGGTAGGGGCGCTTCGCCTTGGGCCACTGGCGATGCCGGGATCGACGAACCCCTGCATCTTCGTTTCCGCTTCCGCCGATGGACGCCCACACGTCAAGGCACTGTTCGAGACGCCAAACATGATCTCGATCATGACGAATCTTGAGTCGCCTTTCGGCGACGGCGTTGTGGTGACAGCCTCCGTTCGGGGTGGGTTTGTCCCGACCGACTTCACGCAGTCGAACAGCAATTCAATCGCCGTGCCGACACGCCTTATCTCCAGCCCAATTTCCGTGCGACTCGACGATGGGGACAACCCCAACCTCTTCTTCCCCTACCTCTATATGGTCGATTCGGGGCGAGCATCGCAGGGTAACCGTGGACAGGTCCTTCGGGCTAATCCACGGCGGATTGGGCTTGATTCCCGCTACGCCTCCTCGGGGCAGGACTCGTTCCAGGTACAGTGAATTTCTGGTTTCTCTGCCAGAAGGCGGTAGATTTCTTGACGACTCCCGGAAACGTGCGAAAACTTACATGTAGGTTTTGGTAACACAAACGCTCCCGGGAGGGCGACGATGCGATACACTGCCGAGGCGACGATGGAAGAACGGACATTACGCGACGTCGAACGCTGGAAAGACAAGATCGAGGTTCGCCTCGATAACCGACAGGTGTTTTTCCTGTTCTTTGGAAGCGCGCTCGTGGCTTGCCTCCTGTTCACTCTGGGGGTGATCGTGGGTAAACGCCTCGAATCGCGCGGACATGCCGCCGCTCCGGAAATCGAGGATCCACTCGCCTTGCTCGATCGGGTCGCGACGACGCCTACGGCGGCAGGAAGCGGTGAAGAATCGCTGACCTTCCCGCGCGCGTTGATTCCTTCGGGTTCCGGAAAGTCGAAGAGTCCTGCCTCCGCGCCCATTGTTGAACCGACGGTCGTGGAACCCGTCCCCGTTCCGGTAGTCGAGGCGAAGCCGGAACCGGTCGTCGTGGTTCCAGTTCCACCTCCCGTTGAGCAACCAGTACCTTTGGCCGTTGCGGCCACAACCGGAGCAGAGCCCGCATCCGCAAGCCAGAACGATAATGCCAAATTGGCCAGTACCGACACGCGCGACTTTGCGTTGCAAATTGGTTCGTTCCAGGATC
>JAYUPZ010000581.1:0-2832 GCA_043759805.1 Myxococcales bacterium
CCGTCTGAACCTTCAGCACCCACGATTGCCAGGGCGTCGCCCACCGCCGTGTCCGCAAGCACAACGCTTTGCTTCGTCTGCGCAACAAGCGTCACCTCGTCGGTCCGCGCATGAAAATGCGGGCCACCGTCGAAGGGATCAATGCGATTGGCGTACTCAAAACCGATCGCGCGCAACATATGCGCCACCGCCAGGCTACTTTTACCGACTTCACCAATCAACGAACGGGCCTCGGGTGCAAGCAGGCTCGCGTACAGCGGCTCTTGCGGAAAGAGGGCCTTGATGAATTCCTTGTTCTCGCGCGATAGCCGATCGGCTTCCTGGTAATCAAGACCCGTGAATCGCCGACCGAGCGCCTCCCAAAGCAAACTGCGCCCATCAGGCTCAAGGGGCGGCATCAACTCGGCAAGCAGCCCATCCCGAAACAGGCCGCGATGCCGGGCGATGTATAAAAAGCGTACGAACGACAGCAATTTACCGAGCTGCTCCGGATGGCCTCGATGGTCCGGCAACAACACAAGGCCGCCAACCTCGGTGACACCCTTGTAGTTGAAACCGATTCGCAACACTTTATGTACAAAGTGTCGATCAATTGTGTCGCTGTAACGCTCGTCGTCGAGCACATCGAAGTACACATGCGGTGCGCGGCGGGTTCCGTGTTGCGCAAACAACATCGAACACCCAACGATGGTCGCAGGCTTTCCCGGCGTTCGGGCTTCAAGCACAAACACAAACTCCCGCTCGGAAACAGCGGCGCGCCGCGAGAAAGCCGCCGTGGAACGTTCAAGAATGGTTGCAAGGCGAGCCCTTTCATTCGGTAAATTCACCGAATCCAGGTGACGCGCAATGTCCATCAAGGCATCAATGTCGGTCGACTGCGCGCTGCGAATGACAAACACGAAGTGGTTACCAATCCCGTGCGATTGCCAAAGGAACCACGGACAGATTGGTTACTACCCGCATCGCAAGGCTTTCAACACCGGTGGGTGCGATGGTGACTTCGGGCAGAAACACGGAATAGTCGATGGGCGCAATCGGACGCGCAGTCTGTCCCTTGCGGGGCCAGCCCTGGGCCTCGTCGATAAAGTCCAGGATCCGGGGCAACGCTGCAACCGTCGCACGTTTGGTATCATGCAGCAGGACGATCCCCCGACCTTGTAGCGCCCGCAGCTGGCTTATCACGCGATTTGCAATTTCGGTGGGCGTCACCTCGCCGCGCCACTCCTGCGGATCCACGTTCCAGCCCACGTTGATGAGACCGCGCGCCGACAGCGCCTCGTCGAGCATTCGGCAACGCGCACCATAAGGTGAGCGGAATAGAACCGGTCGCAAACCCGCCGTGGAGGTCACGAATTCCTCGTTGCCGTCGATCTCGCGATCAATGTTTTGCGGTTCAAGGCACATGTCGTGATGCGAAATGCTGTGGTTGCCGACCAGATGCCCATGTTCCACGAGTGTGCGCACCAGTTGCCGTCGCGCACGATCGGCTGCGCGCTCCCCCACAAGCGAACCGCCGGAGATAAAAAAGATGGCCTTGATGTGGTGCCGGTCGAGCAAATCGAGAACCTGCGGCGTGGTTTCGAGATCGGGACCGTCGTCGAACGTCAGGATGATTTCACGGCGGGCCGGGGGCAGGGGTGTCGTCGAGACGGCAGCGGGTGGGGCAAGCTCACCGGGTCGAGGCGGTAGGTGCCGGAGAAACACGGGAAAGCCTGGCGCGGGGCGAAGGTCGGGATCTTTCGGAAGGAACGCAGCGGCACGGGTCTTTGAAGCGGCCCTTTGCGCCAGCGTCACCTCCACGGGCGCACGTCCTCCGCCCTGTTCGGGCAAGCCGAAGAGGAGCATTCCCACACCCAAGCTGGTGCACCAGCGCAATATCACCTCGTAATGATATCGGAATTCGCGTGACAACGTGAACAACGCATCGCGCTGTACAATCAAAACAGCGAGGATCTCGCGGCAGAGCGGGTGGTTTGGTCGCGCAAGCTGAGATACCCTTGGGTCGTGACGACGGTCGAAGAAATTGCTGCCATTGCTGCTCAGGCCCTGCGCCCGCAACCCAATGTGCGATTCGCAATTTTGTTCGGATCTGCGGCGACGAGGGGCCCGGGGCAGGCTCGCGACATTGACGTGGCCGTTTCATTTTCTACTTCACCGTCGCTCATGGACCGTGGCGTGCTGGCCGGGTTGCTGGAGCAGGTGTTAAAGCGCGACGTCGATCTGGTGGATCTGGATTCGGCTTCCACAATCCTGGAATGGCAAGTCCTTGCCAATGGAATTCCACTGGTCGTGAATGATTCGAAGGCCTGGAGGGACTTTCAGGTGCGAGTACCAATCGACTACGCGGATCTGCAACCGTATCACCAACGTGAAAGCGATGGTTTGCGACGGATGCTGGAGAAGGCCCAATGGTCGTCCTCGATCTCGTAAGGGAGAAACTGCGGCGCATCCGTGGAACCCAGGACGCTCTCCGGGGTGTGATGCCCGATGGAGCGGCGGGTCTGGAAAAGGATCGGGATCGCCTGGATCTGGTCGCGTTTCGGGTTTACTTGCTGATGCAGGAAGCCATCGATCTTGCTTCTCACGTCATATCCGACCAGGGGTGGGGTCCGGCACCAAGCCTGCGAGAACATTTTGTCATACTGATCGAGCACCAGGTGATTCCGGCCGAGCTCGGCACACGCCTTGCCGCGGGAATCAAGGTGCGCAACCTGATTGGACACGCCTATGTCGACATCGATCCGGCCAAGATGTACGAGGCCGCGCAAGAGGTCTTGCTCCTCGTTGAACCGTATTGCGCGGCAGTTCTGGCGTACGGTGAGACGCACGCCA
>JAYUPZ010000582.1:0-2828 GCA_043759805.1 Myxococcales bacterium
TCACGCCGCAAAAGTGGCCGCAGCCGTGGGAAAGACGCAATGCCCAGACGATTCTCTCGTTTGCGTTCAAAACACGGTGAGATCGGTTGCTCGGCGAGCCTGGCGCGGCGAACTCGGTGATCCGGAAACGACATTTCTCAATAATACCGTGGCCAAATTCCACGCCGAACTTGGTGCGGTGAACGGTTTGGCATCGGCACTTGAGCTGGTTTTGGGTTCACCGCGTTTTCTGTATCTGCTGGACGTGGGCAGCCTTTCAAGTGATACGGATACCGGACGTGCTCGCGGTTTTCGGCTTGCCGGAATGCTCGCAGCCTCGCTGTGGGCCAGCATTCCCGACGACGAACTGCTCGACGTTGCCAGCAATCAGGGGTTAGACAATGTCGAGGGGATTCGCAGCACGGTCGATCGGATGCTGGACGATCCCCGCTCTCGTCGCGGAATGTCTGCCTTTTACCGAAGTTGGCTGGGGTATAACCGCGTCTTGAACGCGACGAAGGATGAAAAGCTTTTCGCCGGTCTGAACGATCGGATTCGTCAGGAGATGTTGAACGATACCGAAGCCACGTTGATGGAGCAGCTTTTCGACGCCAACGCCGACACCGCTGAACTGCTCACCTCACCTCGCGGTCATGTGAGTGTAGGTCTCGCGAGCCTCATGGGGTGGGAAGATGGCGCGGGCAAGGGCGTCGACCTGTCTCGGTTCGGCCGTCACGGTATCGCAACCCATCCCGCCGTGCTTGCGGTGACCTCGGGCGCGAACGACACCAGCATCGTCAAGCGTGGCGAGTTCTTCGTCGAGCATCTGGCTTGTGGCCACATTCCGGATCCGCCGCCAGGCGTGGACGCCAACGTGGACGACATTGTTGCCGCCGCCACCCGGCCACTCAGCAATCGCGAGATCTCCGAGTTGCACATGGAAGATCCGTCCTGTGCCTCCTGCCATCAGTATCTCGATCCTTTCGGTATTGCGTTCGAAAATTACGATGCGATTGGTCGCCTGCGAGATGTAAACCGGGGTGTTGCGATTGATACGACATTCACGGTTGACGTTGACTTCGTTGGCCTTCGCGGCAGCTATTCGGGTGCCGTTCCCCTGTTGGATTCGCTTGCCAAGACCGGGGTCACTCAGCGCTGTTTCGTAACACGGTACGCAAACTTTGTGAAGCCCGCGCAGTTGTCGGTCGATCAGTCGTGTCACGCTGCCGGATTGGTTCGGGCCGCCAATGGTAAGCCACCGTCAATGCGAGAGATGGTCACACGATTCGTGACCTCGGAGCTCTTTCTTGCACGGGCCGCGTCGACCTCAGCCGGAGTACAACCATGAGATTGCGATTCTCTCGAAGGAATTTCCTGTCATCGTCCACCCTGGCGGCGGTCTCGTCCATGCCGTTTGTCCGATCTTTGGTGCCCGACGCGCACGCCGCCGGAAACGCCCGCTTCTTGTTTGCGATGTACAACCCGTTCGGGGTGTACGGCCCAGAATGGTACCCGACGACGTTTGGGCGGGATTTTCAGTTCAAGAAGGCAAGCGCACCGCTTGCCAAGATCAAGGACAACCTCATTTTGTTCTCGAACATCGACAATGCGATGGGAGAAAAGAACGAATGCAAAAACGGTGTTGATCAACACCAGGCCGGCGTCAGCTCTCTTTTCGCCGGTGCGACGATGACGCGCGGTGGTTTTGGATCCGGACCCGGTGCACCCACGATTGACAGCGTCATCGCCAAACACCTACACCCCGAACGCCACCACGATCAGGTTGTCACGAATCTGGGCGTGCGCTCGACCGAGCACGGGGATCACTGGATTCGGTATCTGTTTCGCAAGTCCGACGGAGCGATCGTTAACTCGGAGGATGATCCGGCAAAGGCATTCAAGGCGTTGTTTGGCACAGGCGTTCCGGCTACCGGTCCTGCTGCAAAGCCATTCACGGGTCTGAAAGACGCGCTTCGTGAAGATCTCAACCTGTTCGAGCGGCGCCTGGCTCAGCCCGAGAAAATTCGCTTCCAGAAGTACATGGATTCATTTGCCACCTTCGAGAAAGAGATGGCCAGCACACTCACACCGGTGGCAAGCACGTGCGATGTGAAGCCGGCTGAAACGATGGTGGGACAGTTCACGAACACTTTCCGGTCGGCGAATATTTGGCCCATCGCTCAGTTGCAAATCAAGCTGGGAATTCTTGCGATGTCCTGCGGTGCTCGCCAGGTGGCAACCTTGCATCTGACCGACGGTTTCCGGGGTTATCTGGTTCCGCCTGGACCGCACCCCGATTCAGCGAGTCCGGATGGGCATGGTCTTTCGCATCACACCTCGGGCGGAAATCACGAGAACCAGCGGACGAATCTCAACTTTCGTCAGGCGCAACTGTTCGTCGAGGTGGTGGAGAGCTTGAAGGCTGCAAGCAATCCGCTATCTGGAGGGAACCTGTTCGACGAATCCGTGGTGTTGTGGAGCAGTTGCATTTCAGGCAATGGCGGCGGCGGTCATTCCAAGCTCCGCATACCGTTCACGATGGCTGCGGGTAGCAAGACAGGTTTCGTTACCGGGCGTCACCTCGATGGCGGCTTCGGAACCAACAACATGATCTTGCGCGGCGTGACGACGGCCTTCGGAATGCCCGACAAACCCTTCGGCGATGTCGAGTTTTGCTCGAAACCGATGGAAGGATTGTTCGAGAATAGCGCGAGTGCGGGCAAGTACGATCGCAACGTGCTGCAATACAAGAACCTTACGGGTCGTTGTTCGGGACACACGCAGTAGTTCAGCCTGACAGTACGCCACCGCACGAAGCTCTGGCAAGCCGATGACCGTGAAGACTTTCC
>JAYUPZ010000583.1:0-5969 GCA_043759805.1 Myxococcales bacterium
ACTGCCCTCGCATTCCTTGAAAAGATCGGACTCAGTTCCCCGGAGATGCTGGACCGATTCCAGATCGGATTTTCAGATCGCACGCTTGGCAAGGAACTGCCACCCAAGATCGTCAAGGCGGGCAGGACCATTCGCACCCGGATCACGAGACTCGGGATCTACCGAGACAACGGACGCGAGCATCTGCGTGGCGCCATCGTGTTCCCCGTCTTCGATGGGGCAGGTGATGTGACGACATTGTACGGCCGAATGATTGGTACGCTGCGACCGGGGACACCGTACCATTTATTCGCTCCCGCTCAGCCACGCGGCGTTTTCAACATCGACGGCATTGCAAGTGCCCGCACCGTCATCATCACCGACAGCATTGTCAGCGCCCTGTCGTTCTGGTGCAGCGGATTTCACAACGTCACCTGCACGTTTGGTCACGACGATTTCTCCGATGAGCATCTCACCGTGCTCAAGGCTGGTGGGGCCGAGCAGGTTTTGGTCGCGTCCAAACGAGCCGAAGCCGCCGACAAGGCGGCGGAGGCACTTGCACAGCGACTTGCAACGGAGGGAATTACGACGTTTCGTGTCCTGTTCCCTGCTGGTCAGGACGCCAACGAATTCCTTTTAGCCAACAAAGACCGGCGTGCGGCGTTTGACCTGGTGCTGAGATCGGCTACATGGCTCGCGGGAACGGCCCGCAGTTCAGAAGGTCGCAGTGTGCGGCCAGACGTAAGTCCCAAGCGTTCGGTACCGGAGGAAGCTACACGACGCGATGCATTCGAATGCGCCGTGTCATCGCATGGGGACGACGACACCGAAGACCTGCAACCAAATACGCACCAGGACGCACAGGAGAATCAGGACGACGAGTTTCCGATCCTGGGGTCCACTGATGCCGCCGAAGAAGTCTCGCCACTGCCGCGTCCGCCAGCGCCACCCGAAATTGCGACCGAAACCAGCGGCGATGACGAACTGGTCATCGTGCTCGGCAACCGACGTTACCGGGTGCGCGGACTGGCCAAGAACACATCGTTTGACGTTCTGAAAGTGAATCTATTGGTGTCGCGTGAAGGACAATTCCCAGATGCCGCTTTTCACGTCGATGTGCTCGACCTGTACCAGGCGAAGCAGCGGGCCGCATTTCAAAAGCAGGCCAGCATCGAGTTGTCGCTACCCGAAGAGGTGATACGTCACGACCTGGCGAGGGTGCTTTTCAAGCTGGAAGAACTCCAGGAGGAACACGTCCGTCGATTGACCGCACCCAAATTCCACGTCGCACCACCGATGGGCGATGCCGACCGCGACGCCGCTCTCGCATTGCTGCGCGATCCGCGGCTTCTCGACCGCATCGTCACGGACCTGGAAAGAGCGGGCCTGGTCGGAGAGGCCACCAACAAATTGGTTGCCTACCTGGTCGCGGTGTCGCGCCTGCTGGATGATCCGCTGGCGCTGCTGGTGCAGTCATCGTCGGCCGCAGGCAAGTCCACATTGACTGACGCCGTGTTGGCCTGCGTCCCACCGGAAGAACGCGTGTCGTTCTCGGCGTTGACCGGACAATCGTTGTTTTATCTGGGCGAACACGATCTGAAACACAAAGTCTTGAGCATTGCCGAGGAGGAGGGCGCTCGCCGTGCGGCCTATGCGCTGAAGCTACTGCAAAGTGAACGGCGTCTGACCATCGGTAGCACAGACAAGGATCCGGTGTCGGGCAAGCTTGTCACGCGCGAATACAAGGTTGAGGGGCCGGTTGCTCTGGCGCTGACCACCACGCGTATCGACATCGATGACGAACTCCTGAACCGCTGTGTTGTCCTGACCGTCGATGAAGACCGGGAGCAAACCCGCGCCATTCACCGGCTACAGCGCGAACGGGAAACACTGGCAGGCATGGAGGCCAAACACGAACGTGACCGCATCGTGAAGCTGCATCAGAACGCCCAGCGTCTCCTGCGTCCGCTGCTGATCGCCAATCCTCACGCACCAGCGATGTCGTTCCTCGACGACCGCACACGCGCCCGGCGTGACCAGCCGAAGCTGCTGGCGCTGATTCGCACCGTGGCGCTACTGCACCAGTACCAGCGCGAGGTGAAGACGACCCTGCTCGGCGGCCGGGCCGTCGAGTACATTGAGGCCACCACGGGCGATGTCGAGACCGCGACCCGCCTCATGCGTGATGTGCTGGGACGCGACGACATGCCGCCGCACACGCGCAAGTTACTGGTCACTCTGGACTCAATGGTAGCGGCGGGGTGTCAGACGAATGGCATTGAATGGCGTGACTACCGTTTCACCCGGCGGGACCTGCGTGAGTTCACCGGCTGGGGCGACACGCAGTTGAAAGTCCACTTGCGGCGCCTGGTTGAACTGGAATACCTGGTTGTGCGTCACCACGCCGAACAACGCCGGTTTGTGTACGAGCTGCGCGAACTTAGCGCCCATGACGCTCACCGGGCGGGTCAAAGCGAGCATCGGGCGGGGTATGGGCGGCCTCCGGTCGGAGTGCAAGGCCGCCCGCCGAACCCCACAGAACCGCAGGACAATGACCGGGATCCCATTGGTCGGGCGGCCCAGTCGGACCCCGCGTCGCAGGTGGCAATCTCGGCGTCGTCATACGTTTCTACCCATCGTAGTGGTACTCGCTGATGCCGACCGCCAGGAACGCGAACCTCCGTGATCCGCTTGACATCCTCAAGCCCGACGGCGAACCACGCAGCCTGCGGTCGCTTGGAGCGAAGTTCATCGAGGCGCTTCTGATCAAGGGCTTCACCGCATGGACCTGCTACACGCGCAGCCTGGCTGTGCGCTACTTCATCGAATGGTGCGACGAACGTGGCATCAAGCGCGCCAGTGAGGTCACGAGGCCGATACTCAAACGCTACCAGCGGTGGCTGTTCTACTATCGCAAGACGGACGGAAAGCCGCTGGGTGTTTCGACCCAGGCGCAGCGAACGGTCGCGGTAAGCTTGTTCTTCCGCTGGCTGACCAAGAACGATTTCCTGCTCTACAACCCCGCTTCCGAGTTGGAACTGCCCCGGATCGAAAAGCGACTACCCCGGGCGGTGCTGTCGGACGAGGAGGTCGAACGCGTGATGGCTCAGCCGGAGCTGCTCGACCCCATCGGCCTGCGCGACCGCGCCATCATGGAGACCTTCTATTCCACCGGCATCAGGCGCGGCGAACTGTGTCGATTGGCCGTCACCGACATCGACCACACCCGTGGGACCGTGTTCGTCCATCTGGGCAAGGGGCAGAGGGACCGCATCGTTCCAATCGGCGAGCGGGCGCTGTTCTGGGTGGACCGCTACATGACCGAGACTCGACCCGGGCTGGTGGTGCAACCCGACGACGGGACGCTGTTCCTCACCGTCCAGGGCCGGCCGCTGCTGGAGAACCCGCTCGGCGACATCGTGCGCGACTACTTCAAAGCCGCGGGAGTCACGAACCGAGGCGGCTGCCACCTGTTCCGCCACAGCTGCGCCACCGCGATGCTGGAAGGTGGAGCGGACATCCGGTTCATCCAGCAGCTACTCGGCCACGCCAGCCTGGAATCAACCGCGCTCTACACCCAGGTGGCCATCACCAAGCTGAAGGCCATTCACACGGCCACGCACCCAACGGCGCGGATGAAAGACCGCACCGAACAGTAGCTGCCGTGCGATATTTCTGTCGATTTCCCCCGATGGAAACTATCCGCGAGTCCCTGACAATCCAGCAGCGGTCACTCCCGCTTCAGCACGGCATCGACCCGGGATTCGTCAATCACCGTCGAATACTTGCCCTCATCGGCGAGGAGGGACGCCTCTCGGTGGAGCGCGCGGTCGCGGCGATCCCACCGATGCCGGAGGGACTGCGCGAGGCGCATGTTCGCCAAATCTACGCGGCCCACATGTTGACGTTTTGCAAAGTCCTCGGGGCGCTGCCGCTTGGGCAGGTCATCGCCAATCGAAAGGGGAGGCTGTTTTGCTCGACAGAAAGTCTGGCGCCCTGTCGAACCATTTACGGGAAGCGCGAGCGGGCGGTTAGCAAGTGGAAGGCGGCAGGTCGCGGTGTCCCTAGGGTGGAATTTCACTACACCGTCTCAAACGTTACGTCGGACACGTTGCGGTCGCAGCTCTACTCCGGGAATGCTGTGTCCATCATCGGCGAATTTGCAGGAGTTCAATCCGACGGTGTCGTTGTCTTTCACCCCCTCGTAATGGGCGGTCCTCTGGTGTTTTCCGATGATGACTCGCTGAATGCAGGGGTGATGTGGTGGTCGACCGAGTTCTTTGAAAACGTTGTCGAAGACTTCGACGAATTTTCTCAGGTGAGAAATCTCCTCAAACCAAAAACGTTCGATGAAATGAAGGTGATATCGGAGAGGGCTTTTAAGACGGCCCTCGCGGAAATTATTGGGGGCTCCGCTCCGAAGGACTGGGGCGGGGAGACGTCGGACTTTTTTTCTTCGCACTTGAACATTGGAGGACGCAGGGTCTCAGGTGCGTTCCTGTTGAAGGGGCCTGGTTCCAGGTTTGCACCGATGTCTCTGAATCATCTTGGCAAGGGCAATGACCAGATATGCAGGCTGGCCAACGAACCAGCCGATGTCCTGTTTGTGCAGCACTGCCACGAAATCCAACCTGCCGTCCGGTCGACGTTAAGGGCGTTTGCGGTGCAGCCATCGAGGCCAAGAAGGTACTGTCTCATCGATGGACGAGATTCATTGTGGTTGCTGCGCGCGTATGGGCTCTATGACAAGGCCCTTGAGTTCACCCGTCAGGAGAAGATTGGGCGAAAGCGGGTGACCGTCCGATGAAACTGATCGACAGTAGCGATGTGGTTTCTCTGCCGCCCCAGCTGCTGCTCGATACGAACGTTTTCCGTGACCTGGCAGAAAATCCACGCGCCGAGGTTGCGAAGAGACTGCGGGCCATTGCCAGTCAACGAAACCCAACGTTGTTGTGGACGTGCGACATCGTGCACCAGGAAATCTTTGCCCACCTCGTCTCCGAAGAGCGCGAACACTTTGTTCGGTTTCGTGATGCCCTGAAATGGATAGATGTCCTGTGTGGCGACAACGGCATGGCCTGTGAGAGCACCGAGCCGATGCGCCGCGCCATGCACAAGAACCCCCGCCCGACGGACGTGAATGCGTTGGTCGAATTGAATCGCCTGCGTGGTCGAGTTGTTGCGTGCAACACTTTTGACGACGTGCGAGGTGACGACCGAGACCTGCTTGCAAAGGTCCACGAAATGACCGTTACGGACAAGCGTCACTGGGCAGAGAAACGGCAAGAGGCGACTGTTCTTTTTAGGGACGCCAACCCTATGGAATCTGAACGGGTTCCAGAAACCAAGCATGGCAGCGCGGCTGAGATTGTGAATGACGTCCTTTCGGGCCTGTTCCTCGCAACGGGAGAAGCGTTCGTGTCTGAACACGGGCCGCTTCAAGAGAAAGGATATTTCTGCTCGCAACTCCGAGAGTTCTTGCACTTCGAGGCTGCGCTTTTGATCAAGGGGCGGCTGCGCGGATTCAGTTTTCTGAAGCACGAGAACGACTACTACGACCACATGCTGTGCGCTTTCCCGGCTGCGGGGTACACGCTTGTAACAGGCGACCAAAGACTTGCGGGTGCGCTTCGGATGGCCGGATGCCCATCTCCTCGGGTTGCCACAGTCGATGAAGGAATCGAGACGTGCGAACGCTGGATCGCTGCGTCCGGTGGCGCACGATGAATCTCACTGCCTCCTGTCGCGAACGTTTCGCAGATGAACGCCCAAAATCGCGTCGGGGGTGTCTCGGCCTGCACCCAGGCGCTCGGCGGCTCCAGTATCGGCGAACCCTGCGAACCCCATCGGGAATGTCGGCCCGGTCGTCCATGAAGGCCCCGGCATGTGCATACTTTGAAGACCGCCTTGTGAGGGTGACGAAGGCCGACGGCACGGTGGTGGACAATACGTACGACGTGGACGGCGTGCTGGTGAAGACGGTGGTCACG
>JAYUPZ010000584.1:0-5969 GCA_043759805.1 Myxococcales bacterium
TACGGACTGACCCGGCTGCGAGCCGGCCTTGTTCCCCTCGCACCCGGCCGAAATCAGCAGAGCGGTCCCTGCAACCAACATGCGCAGGGCCATTGAACGAACAGCATTAATAATCATCGCCTTCTCCTTCTCACGTAAACACCGAGTTACCAAGCGCCGAGAGCTGCATAGGAACACGCGCCTGGGCTTGTTGCGTGACAGGTTTGCGACAACACGCGTCAAATCCTCGAACCGTCGACTGACCCCCTTCCGACCTGAAAACGCGACTCCCACGAGCTGAGGTTGCGTCCTTGCGCCGCGGGACTTACACCGTTGCCGGCTCGCGGATAACCCTCAAACACGACGACGGCAGCAGCAATCTCACGTACGACTTTTTCGTCGGTACGGAGGCAGATGCGCAAAGTGGACGACCATTCAAGGCTTTGACGTTGAACTTCACCGACGGCAGCGGTTACAAATACCTGCTGGTTGAAAAAACCAACTAGGACCGCGCCAACGACGAGGGGCCCGGATGACCCGTTTACCAAACCACGCCGTCGGGCAGTGTCGTTCCGACCGGTGCCCAGCGTGTGTCGATGACATTACCAAGGCCGAGATTGAGCGAGGTCAGCTTGCCGTCGATACACCCGATCTGAATGTCATCGCCCACGATGGTCACCAGGCGATCATTTGCGCCGATATGAGGCGATACACCACCCGAAACCAGTGGGCTACCGCTACATCCCTGCGTTTTCACACCGACGGGACCACCGAATACGCTGCCGCCACACTGGTACACCAGGAACTGCCTGTCGTTGAGCAACGCTGCATTCCAGGCGCCGCCCGTCGACATGTCGACAACGGTGCGCAAGATCTGGCCTTTGAGATCCGCCAGTTGAATGCCCTCCCAGCTGGTCAACAACAACTGTGCATCGGAGACAAACACCGCGTTGGTGTAGTTCCTGGAGCCGAGTTGCGCGGGATACGGAATCTCGTGGATGGCGCCGGGCTGGTCGAGGTTGACAAGATACGTACCACGATCCGAGTTGAATGCTCCCGAAAGTCCCGTAAACGCAAGCTGCGAACCATTTAGTGACCAGGCTGGATCGGTTGCCCCACCAGGAAGATTTGTCATCCGTGTCACTACTTTCGAGCTCAGGTCGGCCACGTAAATCTGATTCACGCCCGAGGCATTGGATGCAAATGCCATCCGCTTTCCATCCGGAGAGACAGTAGGCGCAGACTCATCCGCTGCGTTACTGGTCAATCGTACGACTTCCCGCCGATCCGGATAAACGGCATAAATATCTTGATTCAGCGCCACACGAGCGGCGTAGAGGATCCAGGCGTTTCCGATCGATGCCGATCCAACGCCACAGGACTGCGCGGATGGCGTGGCGCTGTCGTTGGCCAACACCGAAGTGTCGATCCTGGCAACGCCGCCGTCGTTGTTGGTATTCGACGTACCCACGTCCAACCTATCGCCACGATTATCCAGTGGATCGCTTTCGAGACCCGAACACGCCACCAGGTTTCCCAAAATCGTGCACGTAAGAAATGAGAAACAGGCCGCGTAAAGTAAGCGTTGAATTGATGTTTGCATATTCCATAAACACACGACGGGTCACTCGGTGCGCAAATTAGTTTTGTCCAGCCAGTCGCGGCCCTAGAAACCTGCCACCAACCAGAGGCCGGGACGAAAAATTCCCAATGTCTTTTCGTCCTTGCGCACGATTGAAAGCGCCATTTCCGTGATGAGCGAGATGACAGGACCCGTCGTCCCACCCCATTCCAGTCCCAGGGAAGGAACGATGGTTCCGATGCCCGACCACAGCGTTCGGTCGTCATCAACGCTTTGGATGGCGACGCCACCGCCAAGTTCAGCGCCCACGACAACCCGCAGAGGACCGTTGGTTTTCCAGACCGGTCCGCCCCGAGCAATGATCTGCGTCTCACGGAATCCGTTACCCGAGCCCGTGGCTGCAGCCATGGACGCGATCCCGTGTTCACCAAACGTATGACCAAAACGCAGACCGGTAAGCCATACGTCGTCGCCACTGGCGCCACCTGACACCCCCAGGCCAATAAACAGATTTTTCGCATCGCTGGATCGCGATTCGGACCCTTTCGTCATGTGAGATTGCAGCTCGATTGGTCCAAAATCTGCTTCGACCAGCGTCATCGGTTCATTGGCACGAATGCGCACCCGCGAGCCAAGCGCCTTGCCACCCTGCCAGGCCCGAACCTGGTAGGTTCCGGGCGGGATCGCCACCTGACCGGCATCGCCACGGCCCAATTCGACAAACAGACTTTGGCCTTCACCTTGCTGCTGGATCAGCACACGATCGTATTTCGTCGGGACGTTCAGTCGCCCGGTTGCGCGTGATACCTGCGTCAGCACCACATCTCCACGCCCGGTCAGTTGGTAATCGTATCCCGGGTGCTGAGGTCCGATCGTCGTATCGGCTGTTGCCATGACAGTCCGAGTGAACGCGTATTGATACGCTTCGGCCAAACTGACTGTGCCGTCTCCGGAAGAGTCGGCTGCGCCACGCAACCCAGAGACGAAATAATGCGAAAAGAAGGATGCCTGAATGTTTTTGGATTCGAGGGCGACTTCACTTGCAGCATTTGAGGTGATCATGGCTTCTCCCGTGCTGGAAAGATTATCTGCCAGACGAACATCAAAAACTGGACCCAGCGTCCCGCCCTTCGCGTTGAGTAGTTTTCCGCTTCGACAACTGTCCACGATGACCAACCGGACGCCTTCCCCCATGGCGTTGAGACGGGCCCGAACACTCGAAAACAGTACCCTCTCGTTCTTCATCTCGAGCGCCATGCCATCGGAGTGCCCAGAATAATAGAAAAGAAGGACAAACTGGTCGCCAGGTCTTTCCTCGCGAAGCCCAGAGACCTTCTTTGCCAGCACCTGTAGCGACGCGTCCAATTCGCGCGGGGATCGACCGACCAGCAGGTGGACGTTGTCGGGCTTGAATCCACCGAGTTCTGTAAATACGGCGGCCACGCGCCTGGCGTCCCACTCGGCGAAATGAAGCGATGGGCGTTCAGACGTACCCGTGTTGTTACCGACGATCACGGCGAGGCGATGTGTTTCACATCGAAGCGTACGACTTGATACCGTCATACAAAAAACACCAACCAGCAGGGTGAAAACAATTTTCAAGGGCGCGCTGCTTTCTCGATCAGGAACGACTGCTGAAACGAATCCGCCAAGGGTAGCCGATCGGTCTTCCGAATGGCCTCGTCTCCCTTCTCGAAAATCTGCTGTAACAATGGCTGGACTTCATGCACCAGCACCGGTGTCTTCGACCAAATGGCATAGATTCGTTCTGGTCCTCGCGCCATATCCAGACCAATGCTGCCGTCCGGTGCCTCTGTGGGTCTGTCGGGAAGGACCGACGTGCTTCTGTCGCCTGCATATGGGTAATAGATGCTGACTTTGCCGTCGCCATCAATCGAAACAATCAACACCTGAGAAAACCCAGTGGGCGGAAGCACCAGGCGGATGGCGTCACCCTGCAACAGGACTTCACCGTCCTTCACTTCGCGTGTTACGCGATTGCGCTGAACGATAACGCGAAGAATGCCGGGTCCCTTGACACCCAGAACGGGGTCGTCCGCAGGCGCCGTGCGGGACGAGGTTTCAAGATCTTCAGTTTTCGGAATCATCATCAGGACCCCGGCCAGCGTCGGTACCGCCAGCGACCACCAAAATATAGCGCGCCACCTTCGCGTCTTTTCAGGCCGGGACATTCGCGCCAGATGTCGAGGCAACATATGGCTTACGAATAAATCGTCCTGCGTTTTCAGTTTCTCAAACGCGACACGACACGATTCGCAAGACGAAACGTGACCACGAAGCCGCCCAAGCGCGTCAGGTGTGTCAATCGAAGCCGCCAGTGCGTCAAAGTCCAGGGTAGAAAGATGTTTTGAAATCATGATTTGGGTTGGCGCGCCCTCTTTCGGGCGCCCTCCAGGAAGCATTCAAGACGGGTCACCACCGTCCTCCGTGATATTCCGAGGACGCGTGCCACGTCGTCCTGATCCAGCCCATCCACGTGGTACAATCAGGCAACCGATCGCAACTTGGGCGCCGCACGGTTGATGAGTTGACGAACAGCGGTTCGGTTTTCAAATACCGATGCGTCATCGATCGAGAACGCATCCGTGATAGCCGGATCCGTCGCCGTCGGCCGGAGCTTTCGGTTGCGGATTTCGTTGAGGCAATAATTCGTTGCGACGCGGTAAATCCAAAACAGTCCCTCCCGCCCTTCCGGCACCGTTGCGAGATGTTTGTGAACCCGTTGAAACGTTTCCTGTGTGGCATCCTCTGCCCCCATCTCGTCCTCCAATATGGCCTTGCAGCGCCGATGGATAATCGGTCCGTATTGCCGGTAAAGGTCGCTGGTTCTGTCACCCAAGGTCACATTGGTTCCGTTTCTTTGTCGCGCAAGTGACTTACTTGAAAACCCGCCAGGAGCCAGTTCATGTGCAAAAAATGATTCGACACAGTCGGGTTTTCGCCACCAAGGCACTGCCCGTCAACAAGGCGACGCCACGGCGCCATCATGGCAATACCCCCCCACGGCGGGGTGGACGGCTGCGAAAATCGCAACACAACGTTTCCACATCCCGCCACTCCCAATTGGCCGGGGTGAGCCCGCCGCCGAGGAGGAGGCTGCCGGGCGCATAACCGTAACTTACTTACGACAGTGGCCAACCGTAGCGACTGGCTCCCAACACCGTCCATTGTCTCCGGGCTGGAGCAGTCCAGGATGTCTTTGCAATTGCTGTAGCAAAGGTGTCCGTCTCCGCCCCCGACAGGTGTCTTGCCGATAACTCAATCCCTTGTTCGCCCCGAACCACTCGCAGTGATGCGTACCTTCCTATCACGCTGCGGGATCAAGAGCCGTAACGCCATAGGCTGCGATCTCCGTGTCACGGGTCACCAGCGTGAGGGCTTCGAGCTCGGCCTGCGCAATCAGCAGCCGATCGAACGATCCCATAGTCCCGACGTGTGTGCCATGCAGTCGCAAACGAGCCGTAGGTTCTTCGCGCAAGTTGTGCTGCAGATAGAGTCGGGTCGCCGTCAAGCGCAGCCCAGATGTCCGCCCGATAGCTTGGACCCATCATCACACGATGACGGTAGCCTCGATGTTGTCGCGCCAAAACCTCCGGCGACAGCACATCTGTGACACGGTTTCGTAGAACGTTGGCGGGCACCCGCAAGGGCGATCCTGAAAATCGCTCATCTTCCCCGCGCCGCTTGATCTGAAAAGCGTTGCCCGTCGCGAGCAATTCAAGCTGAGGTTTTTGGTACCCCTTGGCCATTCGGGCGTAACGGCGATCCTGCGCCTGCCATGTCGCCAGGGCGGCCCAGAGTGCCCGGACACGGATGGAGGGTTGCGAGGCGACGATCTTGGTGAGGCGGTCGACGTTCACCCACGGGGCATGAACGCCCACCCACGTCACCAGGATGGCGAGCACACGCAAATCATCGCGCTCCATGGCTTCAATGGAAGCGAACAGCAGCGTGTCTTCGATGTTGGGCTCCGCCTTTGCCACAGGCGCCGCGAACGACATCCCGATAGCCACCATCTCCCCGGTCAATGTGTCAGCAGAGAGCGGCGGCACGGGTTGCAAGGCACGGCTATACCCCATGACCGAGCCTCCGACCCAGGTCCGCAAGTACGGCGCGAATGTGTACAGGCCAATCAGGATTGGCATCTTGTTGTTCAAGCCAGGGAAGAATGGTTTCCAAATCGTCATCGGTTGGTGCAAGCGCAACACAGTCGCCGAGATCAATTCCGCGATCGGCCAGGGCGCAGTCTTTGGTTGGCCGTGAAATCACGCCCAACAAGTTCAACGCAGCGCCACCAACCACGACGGCGTCCAGCCGAAGATCGCGACCGGTCAGGAATCGGTCGAAAGCCATCAGTATTTCGACGGGCTTCACGAGTATCGTCGTT
>JAYUPZ010000585.1:0-12694 GCA_043759805.1 Myxococcales bacterium
CGTCGCCACCTGAAATTACGACGTCTTCAACTTTGTCGTGAGCCGCAATGTAGTCAAAGGCCTCTTGCCAGCGTTGCGGGTTCACGCGCAGGTGAAATTTGCTCACGCCCTCGGTGTCCACGCCCACCGCATAACTTCGGGTACAGAACCGGCAATAAACCGGACACATGTCGAGCGCAAGAAACAAGACTTTGTCGGGATATCGGTGTGTCAGTCCCGGCACCGGCATATCTGCTCGCTCGTGTAACGAATCCATGTCGAGACGCGGATGGTCAGGCAACGCGGTCGAGGCAAGCGGAATGAACTGACGGCGAATCGGATCGGCCACCGGATCGGACCAGTCTATGAGCGACAGCAGGTAAGGCGAAACCCGTACCGACATGGGCGCCGAACGAAAACCCTCGCGGGCATCTTCGAGGAATGCCTCGGATACGAGTGCCCGGCAGGTCGATAGCAGTCGATCCACACTCGTGATTGAGTTTTTTGCCTGCCATTGGTGATCGAGGAACTCGGCCGCGCCTACGTCTTTATAGGCAGGCACCCCCTGCCAAAAAGGACCGTCCCGCAGATCCCGATGTTCGGTTCCCGTCCCCATTCGATCATTATAGCTGAACGGATTGCAGGTAACGTACACAGACCGGCGCCGGAACAGCAATTGAGTAACCGGTCGGCGTCAAAACACCGCTTTCAGAATTGATGCGGAAGGACACCACCGTGTTGCTTCGCTGGTTGGCAGCCAGCAAGAATGTCCCCGTCGGATCGATTGCAAAGTTGCGAGGGATCATGCCACCGGTCGACTGGTGACCTCGCGCGACGAGTGTTCCGTCGGCATTGACAGCAAAGATCGCAAGGCTGTCGTGACCGCGGTTCGACACATAAACGAATTTTCCGTTCGGACTTACCACGATCTCGGCGGTCGAATTGCCATCCTTGCCATCATTTCCATCCTTGGGCAAGGTTGAAAGCGTGTTGAGCGCCGAAAAGACGCCTGTCTCTTTGTGATACGCATAGGCATTTACCTCCGAGGTCATCTCGCTGTTGACGTACGCAAATTGACCCGATGGTGAAAAAGAAAAGTGTCGTGGACCCGAGCCTGCCGGCAAACGGATCGTCCCCGCATCGTGCGCGCCGAGGGTTCCCGCTGTGGCGTCATATCGATAAACTTTCACTTCATCGAGGCCAAGATCGGCGACAAAGGCAAACTGGTTGTCAGATGATAGATTGATCGAATGGGCGTGCGGCGAACTTTGCCGCGGGTTGGAGGTCGAGCCGCCTTCATGTTGTACGAAAGCTGATGCGGTTTGCAGAGTTCCGTTTGGAGCGATTGGAAAGACGCTGACATTGCCACCCACATAGTTGGCAACCAACAGATGCTTGCCTTCGCGATCGATCGAAAGATGACAGGGGGCACCACCACCTGAGGGTTGTTGGTTCAGCTCGCTGAGGTTGCCATCGGCCGCAATGGCGTAGGCCTTCACGGCCCCCGTTGTGGCACCACCCATCTCTTCCACTTCGGCCACAGCGTAGAGAAACTTTTTGTTCGGGTGAATCGCCAAAAACGACGGATTGTCGATCCCGGACGTACTGCCGATCTCGACCATTGCGCCCGTCGCAGGATCAAGCGACAGACGATAGATTCCCTTTGAACCGCTGTCCTTCGTATAGGTTCCAACGTAGACGTTGATGAAACCCGTGGATGCCGGGGTGGGCGCACTCAGCCGGGTGGCACAACCAACGAGCAACATACCAAAGGCCAATCCGGATGCGACAGTGCGGCGGTTCATCATGGCGTGCAGCGTATCATGCGAAGGCATTCCGTTCGGCCACCAATGTTGTATGGTTGCCGGGGAGCCAGTGATCTTGGAATCAACGCGGACGGGGCAGCAAGACATAACAAGCACCGCTTTACGGCATGCATTTGCCTGGGCGGCGTTTTCAGCACTGTTGGTGACAGCGATCACGCCAAACACCGCTTCGGCAGCTGAGCGAACATCCGATCCCACGATTCCGCACGTGCAGTACCGGCTTGCCAATGGCCTTGAGATAATTTTGCACAGGGACAACAGCATTCCGCTCGTTGCCGTCGATCTTTGGTACCACGTTGGCGCTCGCAACGAAACGCCTGGAAAGAGTGGCTTTGCCCATTTGTTCGAGCACATGCTGTTTCAGGGTGCAGAGCATATTGGCGCAGATGTTCACTTCGAGATCTTGCGAAAGATTGGCGGCACCTCCGTCAATGGCAGCACAAACTTTGATCGAACGAATTATTACGAGGTCGTCCCGTCACACCAGCTGGAAACCGCATTGTGGCTGGAAAGCGATCGCATGGGCTACTTCTTGTCCATGTTGACCGACAAGAGTTTTCGCAATCAGGTCGATGTGGTACGAAATGAACGCCGGCAAAACTACGACAACCAACCCTACCGCAGCGCTCTTTTCCCGCTTTTCGAGGCCCTTTATCCACCCGGGCACCCTCAGCGACACCTCGTCATTGGGCTGCACGAGCACCTGAGCTCGGCCAACGTCGAGGACGTCCGAAACTTCTACAAGACGTGGTACGTTCCTGCCAACGCGACCCTCGTGCTGGCGGGTGACTTCGATCTTGACCAGGCGCGCACGCTCATTGACAGGTGGTTTGGTGGGTTTCCGAAAAGTGTTCCGCCCGTCAGCCCGGAGGGCAAGCCTGCGGTTCTCACCCGGTCTATCAAGCTTGAACACCCCGACAAGTTCGCAAAACTTCGACAGTTGCAAATGGTGTGGCACGCGCCGGCAGCGTATCAAGAAGGCGAGGTTGAACTGGAAGTGGCCGCGCACACCCTCGGCGCTCAGGGTACCGGCCGGCTGTTCAAAAAGCTCGTCATCACGGAAAAACTGGCTCAGAACGTCAGTTCAAATGTGTGGTCCATGCAGGACGGCAGTTTGTTCTTTGTGACCGTGACGCTGAAGTCGAATGCGGATGCCGCGAAGGTCAGGCAGCTCGTGCAGGACGAACTCGCGCTCATCGTCAAAGAACTCATCTCCGAACGTGAGCTCGATCGGGCACGTGTGGATCACGAATCGGGCTTTATCTGGGGACTTGAAAGTTTGCTGGCGCGCGCCGAGGCCCTCTCGCGCTACAACCACTACGTTGGAAAGCCCGACTACATTTCCGATGATCTCGAGCGGTTTCGTCGCTGCAACCCCATCCGGGTTCGAGAGGTCATCGCAAGGGTTCTGAGTCAACCGAATGTAGAACTTTGGATTACCCCGGTCGGCAATGACAAAGCGGAGCCATCGCCATGATGCGAGGCATGATGCGAGGCATGATGCGACACCGGTTCAGATTCGCCTTAGGAACATGGCTTTTGACGGCATGCTCGACGGCACCCGTCGCATCGGTTTCGCCGTCGGTTGTTGGAAACGAAACGGATGAGTCGGAATCCTCCGGTGGAGAAGCCGGCCCCCGCGGGCTTCCTCCCGGGATGCAAGTAGCACCGCCGCCCCGCATCGAACCAATTGTCGTTGCCCGCAAACGCAGCACTTCGGTTCCGCCCATCACAGTGCCTTCCGCCAGGGTAACGTCTGCCGTTCCTCACGAGGCGCCTTCCATCGCCACCGCGCAGCCGCAAAACCTGAGTTTCCCGGTTGAACCCTTTCGCAACATTCAGCCCTCGGCATCGGCGCCTCGCGCCTTTGCACTGCCCGGAATCCATCGCTTCAAACTCGACACCCTCGACACCGAGGTCTTTCTGGTGGAACGCCATGAACTGCCCACCGTTTCGATGACGATGACCTTTGCCGGGGGCTCTGCCAACGATCCCACGGGCAAGGAGGGACAGGCTGAAATCTGCATGTCCTTGCTCGAAGAAGGCACCCGGCGCCTCGACAAGATAGCGTTTGACGAGGCGCTTGCAGACACAGCCTCGACGCTATCGGCCTGGGCGTCGCTCGATCAACAGGGCGTTGGACTCTCGACGCTCTCGCGGAACCTCGACAGCACACTTCTTCTCTGGGTCGAGATGTTGTTTGAGCCCGGTCTTCGGGAAAGCGATCGCGTGCGTTTGGTCGAACGTCGCATCGAGGCGCTGAAGCAACAGAAAGGCGCGGTTGCTCAGGTGGCGTCTCGTTTAGCGGATCATGTGGTGTACGGACCCAAACACGCGCTGGGTCGACTGGAAACCGAAACGTCGTACGGTTCTATTGCAATCGCAGACTGCAGCAAGCACTACAGGAATTGGTTGAAACCGGGCGGAACACGCCTGTTTGTTGTCGGTGACATTGACGAAGTCGGGATTCGGCAGCGGGTTCAGGCTCGGCTCGTCGCACGGAAGTGGAAAGGTAAAACGCAAGGTAAAGCCGCTCGCACGGCATCGTTTGGCAAGATCCGGCCACTTTCGGGACGCATCTTTTTTGTCGGCATTCCAGGCTCGCAACAGTCAGCCCTTTACCTCACCTATCCCGGACCGAACCGCAACGCACCGGACTATCTTGCAACGGATCTGATGGCGAGCGTTTTCGGGGGGGGCTTCTCCGGTCGCCTCAATATGAATCTGCGCGAGGACAAGGGTTGGGCATACGGCGCGCGTGGCGGGTTTACTTACCATCGACAGGGCAGCACCTTTGTCGCGAGCGCGTCGGTTCAAACCGACCACTCGCAGGAGGCGCTCGTGGAAATGTTGCGAGAGTTGACGGCGCTTTCCGATGGCTCGAACCCGGTAAAACCCGCGGAACTTGAACGCGAAAAGAATGGTTCAACACTCGCCCTACCTGCAGGATTTGCCACCCGCAGTGCCGTTCTACAGCGATACCGAGATCTGCTCTATCACGGGCTTCCTCTCGATTACTACAACACCTACGTGGCGTCGATTCAAGCAGTCACCACCGAGGAAATCGCGCGCGCTGCTCGCACCCATTTGCGACCGAACGACTTGCAAGTGTTGGTGGTGGGAGATCCGGACAAGGTACAGCCAACGCTCAAGGCGCTGTGGGAAAAGCAAACCTTTGGACGGGGTGATTTCGTGGTGCTCAATGTGGACGGCAAAGAATTGGCTCGACTGAAGACACCTGGGTCAACGCCCAACAAGAAATAAGCCGGCGTGCGACTAATCACCAAGCGTGTATCGGAAGGCCATTGAGCGCGTTGTCGTCCATGATACCGTCTGCGCATGTTCTCATCTCGTCGTCGAACAGTACTACAATCGGCTCTGGCAGGAGCCGTGGGTCTCTCGTCTTTCGGAATTCTACCCGCGACCTCTCGCTTGCGCCGGGCGCAGGCGGCCTTGAAGTCGATGAAAATTACTCGGGTGCGATTCTACGAAAATCCGCTTTCGCGGCCTCTGTTTAATCAGAGCAAACACATTGTGACGGTGGAGACCGACGCTGGCATTACTGGCATCGGTGAAGGTGGCACCGCGGACAACGTCTTGCGCCTCGCGGCCTTTCTCATCGGACAGGACGCAAGCCGCATCGAACATGCGTGGCAATTCATGTATCGCGGAGATTTTTATCCGCCGGGTCGCGAGAAGGTACACGCTCTGGGCGCGCTCGACATGGCCCTTTGGGATATCAAGGGCAAGGCGCTCGATGTGCCGATCTACGAACTGCTCGGCGGGCTCACCCGTGACTCGGTTGAATGTTATGCAACAGGGTACCCCCAGAAGGGAACGCTAAAGGCTGCTGCTGCGGCTTGCATGAAAGACGGTTACCGGGCGTTCCGAACCGCGGTGGTGGGTCCAAAAGACAACTTGGCCGTCTTCAATGCGCGACAGGCGGTCGATGAAACCGTCGCCCATTGCACGGAGTTGCGCGCAGGCGTCGGCAGCAAGGGTGATTTCTGCATCGACTATCACACGCGACTCGACTTTCCAGAAGCGGTACGCCTCTCTCGTTTGCTCTTGCCCCTTAACCCCCTCTTCTGTGAAGACTTGGTCCGCTCCGAGAACCCCGGCGTCTACCGCGAGTTGCGTTCACAGGTGCAGGTGCCCATCGCCGTCGGCGAACAGTTCGGCGACCGATGGGAGATAAACGAATTGATCGAAGGACGGCTCATAGACTATTCTCGTGTCACGATTCCCAATGTGGGCGGCATCACCGAGATGTGCAAACTGGCGGCCCTTTGTGAAACGCACTACGTCGGATTGATTCCGCATTTCACCGGTCCGGTTTCGGTTGCGGCCCTTGTCCACGTGGCTTCATCATTCGCAGGCACGGCTTACATGGAGATGGCGGGAATCAACACGCAAACCTTTGCGCATCTGCCCAAACACTACGACTTCAAGAATGGTCGTTTGTTCCCCAATACCCGCCCGGGGCTAGGCGTTGAACTCGACACGACAACTTTGAAGCTTGCCGGAGAGGTGACAAAACCGCCCGAGGATGTCCACATCTACCGGCGGCCAGATGGCTCACTGACCAACTGGTAAGCGTCACCGCCGATGTAGATTCGCGGGGTTAGCCCCAAAAAATGCTTCATTGCGGCGAGTTGCGCAACTCGCAACTCCGTGGTTTTGTTGGATTTTTTAGTCTAACCCTTAACAAAGAGCGTATGATCCTCAAGCGATGTTTGTCCGCTTGCAGTTGCAGAGTCGTACGATTGTTCTGTTCAGCCTGCTTCTAGGAGCCTGTTCGGGCGAGATAACTTCAGGGTTACCTTCCTCCGGAAAAGGTGGCACCGGTACAACCGGCACACTCATGACGGGCGGTACGGGCGGATCGATCGAGGTGCTCGATCCCGGCGCATTCAGCACGGGTCCAGGCCTGCGCCGACTGACCCGAACCGAATATGCGCACACCGTCGAGGATTTGCTGGGGTTCAAACCCGAGCGAGCGGCCTTACCCCAAGAGCTTATCGTCCAGAGTCATAGTTTCATCGCCGGTGCCCAAAAGGTCGGCTACGAGGACAACGAAAAGTATTACGCCCTGGCCGACAAGGCCGCGACTTTCGCCGCACCGAAACTACTGAGCACGCTAAACTGCCAGACCCCCGCCTGCTATTCCGACTTCGCCCGCGCTTTCCTTCTAAAAGCTTTTCGCGCACCGCCCGACGCCAGTTTGGTCGCAAGCTATGCCGGCCTCCTGCAAGACACCAAGGCTGGTGATACGGTTTCAGAACGTCTCGAAACCTTTCTGACGGTTGCCCTCACTTCGCCCCACTTCTTGTATCGCAAGGAAATTGGCACATCGGCCGCGGGACGCTCGCGCAAGTTGAGTGAATACGAGATCGCCTCGCGGCTCTCCTACCTGGTTTGGCAGTCGGCACCTGACACGGCGTTGTTTGAGGCGGCCGCCTCGGGAGCGCTCGCAACGCCGGCGCGACGCCTTGTCGAGTTGCAACGCATGTTGAAGGATGCCAAGGCGGCACGCGGATTGCGCGCCTTTTCCTCGGACTGGATGGCACTTTTCCGCAATTCGATCCCGGAGAAAGTCCCCGCCGTATTGCAAAATACGGATCCGAACTTTGCAAACTCGGCCGAACGCGGATTTGATTTGTTGGTGGACGAAGTGCTCACCGTCGGTGGCGGAAAGTTCACCGATTTGTTGACCGCCGATTACGTGATGGCCGATGCGGCAGTCGCAAAGGTGCTGGGGTTGAAATACAGCGGCACTGGCTTTATGCGTTTGCCGCTCGACACCACCTCGCATCGCGGTTTGCTGACCCATCCCATGGTCATCGGCGCGCACAGCAAGGAAGGAGGAGCCTCGCCCTTTCCCATCGGAAAGTTCATCTACGAGAACATCCTTTGCGAAGTCATTCCGCCACCCCCTGCGGTGTTCCCCAATATCGAAGATGTTCCTGACGCCCTCAGCCTGCGGCAACGACTCGAAAATATGACGAAAGACGCGCCCTGCAATTCGTGTCACACGCGCATCGGCCCGCCGGGGTTTGCCTTCTTGCCTTTCGATCCCATCGCGCGGTTTTCACGCAACGATGCGAGTGGCACGCCCTTCGACACCACGGGCACGTTGCTTTTGCCAGACGATTCCACAATGCCGTTTGATGGAGCGGCTGATCTGACCAATAAACTTGCAGCACAACCTTCCGTACAGGCCTGCATCGCGACCCGGATGTTCCGTTTCACGCATGGACGATTTGAGGCCGATGCGGACAAAGCCGAGATTGCAACCCTCTCTGACTCTGCCCGCAAAAACACCACCGAGGTGGCGGAACTGTTTGCCGCACTCGTGGGTGGCAAGACCTTCTCCGAGGTACTCGTGAAATGATCAAAGCCTCTCGTCGTCAGTTGATTCAGCAAATGGGGGCATGGCCCCTGTTGTGGCCGCTCCTTCGAGAGGGCCGGGCTGAGGCGCAAACCAAACCGAAGCGCGCCATTGTGATTTACAGCCCCAACGGCCCGATCATGGAACTGGGTCCTGCGACTGGTACGGAAACCAACTTCAAGTTGCACGAATGGTGGTCGCCCCTTGAGCGGCATCGGGATGTTGGAAATTTCTTTGTCGGTCTACACCAGGCCGGTGTGCCTTTTGGGGAACACAACGAATACGGCCATCAATCGGGTGGCACCGGAGCGCTCACCGCGCGAACCACCGAAAAGACCAACAATTCCACCGGCCCATCGCTCGATCAATTTATAGGACAGGCGCTGCAAAGTGCGAACATGTCGACGCCCAAGCGGTCGTTGTTGTTTGGACTGCACAACAGTGCCGGAAACTGGGGTCCGTGGTACGAAAGCGCGGGCAAGCCCATTGCGCCGGAAATGGATCCCTTCAAGGCACTGGCAGCGATCGCGCCGAGTCTGCGTGGCGATTCGGTGTCCATCGTGGACAAGAAGCTCACACGCAAACACTTTGTGCTGGATGCCATCTACAAGGACTGCAAGGGTCTGACTTCAAATCTGGGGGCCGAGGGCAAGGCCATTCTCGACTACCACTGCAACAACATCGAATCGCTGGAGAAGAGCGTGGCGAGCTCACTTGCGACACAGGCATCGCAAACGGTGAATTGCAGCGCACCGGCCAAGCCAAATACGACCTTGACCGCAGCGTCCAACTTCAGCGCCGCCGACAATCGGGATGAAAGCATGAAGGCTTTCACAAGCCTCATCTCCCTTGCCTTCACCTGCGACATCACGCGGATGGTCGGTGTTTCGTTTGGCGATACGGCATCGCGCTTTGCCATTCCCGCAAGCTATAAGGTTCCGAGTGCCGACAAGGTGGACTCCGGTGACTCCGGGCCGCAACACCATGCATGGACGCATACTTACAACAGCGGCCCCGACAAGCGCCTGGCTCTCAAAACCTTTTACACCTGGTACAGCGAACAGGTTGCAAAGCTACTGGATGAGCTCAAAAAGACGCTCGACGCCGACGGTAAACCGCTGATGGACAGCACGCTCGTGTTCTGGACCTCGGAGCTTGGCCACCGCCCGGACAACAATTCACTTGAGCCCCATCCGAACGACAACATCCCCGTGATGCTGTTCGGAAACTCAGGCGGCACCTTCAAGACCAATCGCATGTTTGCGGCGACCGGTAACAACGAACAACGCGCTCTTGTCCTGCATCAAATGATGGTCTCCATCATCCAACACACGGGTCTATCCAACATCAACACGTTCGGC
This sequence comes from Myxococcales bacterium, assembly GCA_043759805.1. Lineage (GTDB taxonomy): Bacteria > Myxococcota_A > Polyangia > Fen-1088 > Fen-1088 > JAWXBF01. Next base: position 9,558 of record JAYUPZ010000585.1, read on the forward strand.
AACAAGGGCACCGGACCCCTGGCGTGGCTGCGCGGATAGCAAAGAGGTTTTGGTGACGACAAAGTTCCGTCGTACGCATTTCGTTTTTCTGCTGGGCATCCTCGGTTGTACCGGCAGTGTCGCATCCGATAACCAGGGCGGCAATGGCAATACATCGGCTAGTGGCGGCAACAACACGGGTACCGGCGGCAATGCCACGGCGATGTGCAAGGCCAGCATCACCCCGGGCCCTGCTCCGATGCGCCGTCTTACCCGCTGGGAATACAACAACACTGTGGCCGACCTGCTGGGCGATGTCTCGAATCCCGCCGATCAGTTTGTGCCTGAAGCCGTGCAACTGGGCTTCGACAACAACGCCGATGGTGCAACTCTGAGTGCCGTTCTCATTTCGCAGCAAGAGGACGCCGCCGGTCGCCTGGCCAGTGCCGCTGTTGCGAAACTTTCCACGCTCCTTGGCTGCGACAGTGCGGCCAAGGGCGAAGAGATTTGTGCAACGGAGTTCATTGCCCGCTTCGGCCGCCGCGCACTTCGTCATACGCTTGATGCCGCCGAACGCGCTCGCTACCTGGCGTTCTACAAACAGGAGCGCGCATCGGGAAGCTATGCTGAGACAATTGAGCAGATCGTCCGTGCCATGCTGATTTCGCCTTACTTTCTCTACCGCCCCGAATTTGGCGGTACCCCGCTTGACTCGAAGGGCGCACGGCCCCTCTCCGATCACGAACTGGCAAGTCGTTTGTCCTATTTGTTTTGGGGATCGATGCCCGATGATCTGCTGCTCGACGCAGCCGATGCGAACGAACTATCAACCCCCCGGCAACTACAGTTTCAGGCCGAACGTTTACTGTCACATGCACGTGGGCAGAACAGCATCAAGAACTTCTACGGACAGTGGGCCAGTCTGTCTCAGCTTGCTTCGACAACGCGCGACAAGTCCTACACCCCTCAACTCGCATCGTTACAACAGCAAGAGACGGAAGCCTTTGTCGACGAGATCGTTCGTGAGGGGGATGGCCGATGGGCGACGATGTTGACCGCGCCGCTGTCGTTTCAGAGTGACACCCTGACCGCCTTCTACGGTTTGTCGGGGGGCAGCAAGGAACTTACCCGTGTTGCGCTTGATCCCAAACGCCACAGCGGCTTGCTCACGCAGGGAAGCCTGATGACCTTGCTCGCGCACCCGGGACAAACCTCACCCGTCCTGCGCGGTAAATTCCTGCTCGAACGGATACTGTGTCTGGCGCCACCGCCACCTCCGGACAACGTGGACACAACGGTACCTGCGCCGGATCCGAATGTTTCTGCGCGAAAACAGCTCGAACAAAAGACGCAAACCGTGGCACCGTGCATGGGCTGTCACAACATCATCAACCCTCCCGGGTTCGCGTTTGACAACTTCGATGCCATGGGTCGATGGCGGGATACGGAGGACAACAATATGGCGATTGACGCCTCCGGCGAACTGCTCGGGACCGATGTCGATGGGCCGTTCACGGATCATGTGAGCCTTGCCAGACGGATTGCAGACAGCAAAACCTCGCGCGAATGCGTCGTCACCGAGTGGTTCCGCTATGCCTACGGTCGCGACCACGGCGATGTTGATACCTGCACCGTGGATGAATTGCGCGCCTCGTTCGAGGCGAGCAAGGGCGACATTCGCCAGCTTTTGTTGAGCCTGGCGCAAACCGAGTCCTTCCGTTACTTGCCCGCATCGTCGGAGGTTGCCCCGTGATCCGTAACAAGTTGTCTCGCCGAGCGGTGTTGCGGGGTAGCAGTGGCATTGCGGTCGCATTGCCATTTCTCGAAATCATGGCGCAGCCCAGACACGCGTCGGCGGCCACTTCGCCCAAACGCATCGTGTTTTGGTACACGACTTGCGGCACGGTAATGCAAAACTGGCGCCCCGCCGCCACGGGAAAGAATTTCGAGTTGAAGGCGATCTTGAAGCCATTCGACACACCGGCATTGCGACCTCGCCTGACCCTGGTATCCGGTATTTCGATGGAGGCCGCCAAAAAATCCGGCGGCAACGGACACGCTGCCGGCATGACCGCCATGCTGACCTGTCAGTCGTACAAGGAACGCAAGGCAACCGAGTTCGGTGATGTCGGCTGGGGCGGTGGCATCAGCATTGATCAGGATCTGAAGGCCCGCGTTCAGGGTGCGCCGCTTTCGTCCCTGGAACTTGGGATTCAGACCCAGAATCAGTACAAGAACTTCTATTCGTACATGAGCTACGGCAAGGACGGCGGCTCGGCCAACGCGGTACCGGCAGATGACGATCCGGTGAGCGCCTACAAGCGCGTGTTCTCGTCGTTGCCAGCAGGTGCCACGCGCGCCGAGATCGAACGCATCATAAAACGACGCACAAGCGTGCTTGATTTCGTCGGCGATGACTACAAGGCACTTTCAGCGCGTCTTGGCAGCCGTGATCGAATGTTGCTCGAACGCCATGCGAACCTCATTCGAGAACTTGAGAATGGTCTCGCAACCCTCAACAATGCCTGCGAGAAACCCGCGCAGCCCGCCGCCCTCGCGCGAGATGCCCTCTACCGTGATGCGAATATGCCGGCCATCGGCAAAAGCCAGATGGATCTGCTGGCCGCAGCCTTTGCCTGCGACCAAACCCGAGTCGCGACGTTACAATGGACCGAGGCGCAGGCCGGCCAAGTCTACACGTCGTTCATCAACACCGACTGGACCAAACAAGGCGATGAACTGTATCACCACGGGATCTCCCACGCGGCGGTTGCGGCCTCGGGGGCAACCTTTGGTGACATGCCGAAATCCACCGATGTGCAGCAGGACGCCAACGACAAGCTGACGCTCATCAACACCTGGTACGCCCAACAGCTGGCGTATTTTGCCAAGAAGCTGCACGACACACCCGATGCCGATGGCAAGACCGTCCTCGATAACACCACCATCGTCTGGGTATCCGAGATCTCCGAGGGACCCAACCACAGCTTCAACAACATGCCCTACGTGTTGATGGGCGGCCTCGGTGGCGCGCTCAAGACGGGCGAGTTCTTCGATTTCAAGAATCAACGCGCCCACAACGATCTGTTCATCACCCTCGGACAGGCGATGGGGATCCCGAACTACACAACGTTCGGCGATCCCGCCTTCGTGAAGGG
>JAYUPZ010000586.1:0-12689 GCA_043759805.1 Myxococcales bacterium
CATACGCCGTGGAGAGCACCAACAAGCGCCGATCTTTTCTACCGCCCCACCATAGCCCGCCGCAAAAAAGCATCAGCCCGAACGTCAGCGATGCGAACAACGCCTTGAAGATCACCATGGCCTCGGGCATCAACTTGTCGTGGTATTCGCGGTACCACCAGTCAATGCGTGCACGATCGTAGGTGCGAACGGCATTGACGTCGAGGTTCGTGTAGTCAAGCCACGGCGCATCCTTGGAAGCGACCGACCATTCGTCCTGCTTGTAAACGTGCCGCAGCAACCACGCTTGCCCACGGATGGGAGAGAACGCGGGTACCCATTGGATGAAGTTCATTTCTTCAAAACACGCGCCGCAGTTGTTGGGCATGTAGGCGGGTGATCCAAGGCGATTCGGATTGCCGAGCCAGAGGGTTCCCGCTTCGGTGGCAAGTCGGATGTAATGATCCCAGTAAAGGCCATTGCCGATGATCTGAACCGCAACACCCCACAACAAAACCCCGGCAACCACCGTCGCGCCCAGCCAACGTCGAAACCGGCTCGCCTGTTCCCAAAACCAGTCGAGCAAGTGGGCTGCGGGGAAAAGGAATACAGGAACGAAGGGCACGATGTAACGCGGTCCCCAGGCCCAGTCACCGCTCCAGTAGATGAAGCGCGCATATAGAAACGTCGTTGGAACGCTGACCAACAACACCGACCAAACCGCATTGCGGTTGCGCTTGAAGAGTGGCAGCGCAGCCACGGCGAGAAACAGGGGTGGACTGAACAGCAGCAGGCTCTTGCCGGGCGAAAGGAAGAGGCCCCAAAAACCGAAGAAGGCGCTGGCTGAAAATACCGAGCGCGCGATGCCGTAACCGGTCGACAACGAGGCTGCGTAACGGGCGTGGTTGTAGGCCAAGATGACGCCCAAAAAGGGCAAAAAAGCTGCCATCCCGACAATCCCAAGTAGAAGCAACCGACGCCAGCTGCGGCGCAGATCCCACGCGAGATACACCGCCACCGGCGGCAAGGCCGGTGCAAAGACCGGTTTGGCATTGATGAGTAGCCCCGCCCATACGGCAAGGGCCAGCACCCGCCCAACCGTGGGATCGCGTCGAGCTGCCAGGACCTGGGCAAAGAATCCCGTCATACACAACGCCTGCAAGATCTCCGAATAGGGATAACGCGAGTACACCCAGATAGAGGACGCGAATGCGAGCGCCGCCAATAGGATGAGCGACGTGCAAAGAGAGACGCCTTCCCGTCGACACAATCCGAAAAATAAGACGCAGGTGAGCGCGCCCAAGAAAGCAGGGCCGATATGGGCGGACCAGGGCAACAGGAGGGGTGTCAGCAGCGGCCATTTGGCGGAGACCTTGTCGCGCAACCAAACCCCGGGGATGTGCACGACGGATTGAAAAAAGGGTGCGATCGCATAGATTTTTCCGCCACGACCGACGGGCACGGTGGGTGGCCAGGGGGTGGGAATGTCGATCGCGCCGCGCAGAACGACCGATTCTGCAACCTGGTACACCGGCGTTGCGTCGCCCCAGGGTTTCTCCCGACTGGCGGTCAGAAGGTAAATCGACAGGGTGACGAGCAGCAGACCAAAGGAGCACCACCTTGGGAGGGCAAAGCGAGGGATGGGGTGGGGCGAATTCATCACACTCCCTTTCCGTCGCGCGGTTTCGCATTACGAATCCATGCAAGCATCGAAAACGCCGCGAGGAACAGAAGTCCACCGATGAGAGCCACGCAGAGCGCGATGGAACGCGGCGTCTTGAGGTGATCCAGAAACCACCAGTCAAAGCGCGCCAGGTCGTAGGGCACCTTGATATCAAAATCGAGAACCGTCTCACGGTGCCAGGGACCCGTAAGCTGAGCGGTTTCGGCGCTGTCGTCGGCCCAAAGATGAGAACCCAACCAGACGTGACCCTCGATGGGTTGAAAGGGAGGCAAGTAGCTTGCGACGTATTCGTCCTCAAAGCAGGGTGAACACCCCCAGGGGGTAGTCGCGGCAAAGGCACCCGAGCGAACCGGGCCACCGAGCCAGAGATCTCGCACCGTTTTAGAGATGCGCAGGTAGTTCTCGGGCGAGAGAGCCGACCCCAGCACCTGCACGACGAATCCCGCGCCGACAAAATACAGCGCAACCATCCCGGGCAAGAGCAACGCACGCAGTCGACGTTGTCGGATGAAGCCTACAAGATCTTCCAGAAAATACAGGGCGGGCAACAGTAACACAGGAACCGTATACAGCAGGTAGCGAGGACCCCATCCCCAACCCCCTGTCCAAAACGGATATTTGGCGAAGTAGAGAAGACCCGGAACAATAAAAAGCGCCATCAACCACAACAGATGCGCATGACCCCGCTGCACGATGGATCGAACACCAAAACATCCGAGTACGACAGGCAAGTTGTAAAGCAAAAGACTCTTGCCCGGCGACAACAATATCGCCCACAACCCCGACAAAGCACCTTGTTTCATTGGGACTGCCCACAAAGCCGAAAACACTGCGACGCCACTGCCGAGCCGAAGCCGAGAATCAAGTCCGGTCACGAGCATGCCAAGCACAAGCGGCCAGGCAAGGGCCCATCCAAACCTCGCCGCAGGCAACCCACGACGCAAACCGTACCACAATGCAACCAGCACGACGCCCGGCAGCATCAGTACGAAACCTGTCGCAGCCGTCAAGAGCGCCGCCAGCCAAAGGCTGAGGTTGCGAGCCGCTTTCAAGCTGGGCGCCCCGGCAAGCTTTATCGCCGCCGCGAACGCGCCGGTGAACAACACGGCGTGCAAGACGTGATGCAGTGGCGTACGCCCAAAGACCGCGATGGACGTCGTGAACACCACAAGCACTGCGGCAATGCGGGCAACCGTCATTGAAAGACCGAGCGTCATGGCGAGACAAAAAATCTGCAACGCGACCACGCCTGCAAGGACCGCTGACGCCAACCGCGCCCCCATCACTGTCAGGCCATTGCGCGCCTGTGGACGAAATTTGGCGCCAACCTCAACCAGCAGGGCACCGGGCAAATGCACCACCGAATTGGTGAGGGAATGCAGCCCCCAAACGCGCTCCTTTCGCGTCAGCTCACCCTGCGGAGCGATCGTGGGGGTGCCGTCGCGAACGATCGATACCGCAGGCTCGAAAAGTTGGCTTGTCTCACCCGCGGGCAAACTGCGGCCACCAAACGCCAGCAGGATGGCGGCAACACCCACAACCAGGGCAAGGTTTCCCGTCAGACGATGGCGGAGCGTGTTTGACCCCATACGGTTCCGTGTAAACAATGGAAAAATGACGTTTTAAGACAGCAGGTCGGGCATCGTGCCCTGGCGATTCGGCGGCCGTCAAGGCAACATTCGCTGCAACCATGACAGGTGTCGACCCAGGCCGTAAGGGCAAACCCCGGATCTCCGTGGCGCTCTGTACCCACAATGGCGTGCGCTTCCTCGACGCGCAGCTCGAAAGCCTGGCGGCGCAGAGTCAACCACCCGATGAGCTCGTCGTGTCGGACGATGCCTCGAGAGACGAAACCATCTCGACGATCCAGGCATTTGCTGCCCGCGCACCATTTGCCGTACGGATCGAAATGAACCGCGCGGCACTGGGGGTCACCGCAAACTTCGCTCTCGCTTTCTCGCGCTGCACGGGGGATATTATCTTGCCCTGCGATCAGGACGACGCCTGGCACCCCGACAAGATCGCGCTACTAACCAGCGCGTTGATTACAACCGGCGCGGACCTTGCCCTGTGTGACCTGCAACTTGTCGACGAAAACGGACGTGCCACGGGCAGGACGCAATGGCAGGCGCTCGGATTCGAGCCTCCTTTGCGTGAAGCCTTTTTGCGCGATTCGTGGGATCTACTGCTGCGTTTCAACGTCGCCACCGGCGCAGCAATGGCGTTTCATTCCCGCTGTCTTTCGACGGCATTGCCAATTCCGGAAGGCTTTGTTCATGACGAATGGCTCGCCTTGATTGCATCGGTGAGTCGCCCTATCGCCCTCGTGCAGCAACCGCTTGTTCAATACAGGCAACACCACAATCAGCAAATTGGCGGAGGCATTCAGGGACTGCGAAAGCAACTTGAGCACGGCCGAAACCGGATGAACCGCGACTATTTCTTGAAACAGGTACAAAAGGCCGAGGCCTTGTTGCAACGCTTGACCGAACAAAACGTACCACCCGCGCGCCTCGACCGTCTGCATACGCGCCTGGCTCACCTGCAACGCCGCGTGCAACTGCGCGAGGCTGGCGTGTGGCGACCCCTTGCCATCGCGACTGAATGGCTTGGCGGTCACTACCAGCAATTCGGATATGGCTGGAAAAGCGCCGCGCAGGATCTTTTTTTATAGCCACCCACACAGACACCGACTCAGGTCAGGCCTTGCTGACCTTCTCTTTTTTCTTTTCTACTTTTTCGGCCTTGTCGGCTTTTTCGGCCTTGGGCTTTGCAGCCGTGTCGGTGGCTGCCGGCGTGGCTGCGCCTTCCGTCTTGGACTCGGTCTTTGATTCGCTTGCGTCGCTGCCACCACCGGCTTTGGATTTCGACGAACCGTAAAGGTCGGAATACCAGCCCCCACCCTTCAGGTGAAAGGAGGTGCGCGAGATCAAACGCTCTACCTTTTTCTTCTTACACTTCGGGCAGACTTTGACAGGACCATCGGTGATCTTCTGCCATTCCTCAAATTCATGCTCGCACGCAGCACAGCGGTACTCGTAAATTGGCATGGTTTGCTAGTCGACCGGGGGATAGGTATAGACACGGGATTATGGCTGTCAAGCCCGCCGCCCGCAGCACCCCCATCCGGTCTGTCGGAAAGATCATACAGCCAAAGGGTTGGGCTGCCCCAAAAGGTTATGCCAACGGCATCCTGAAAGCCGGGCGGTTCCTGGCGATAGGTGGGCAAATTGGCGGAAAACCTCCGGGCATGGAACTTCGTCGGGGGATGCTGGAACAGTTTGGGCAGTGCCTCGACAACGTTCTTGCGGTGCTGGCGGCCGCGGGCGGTCAAAATGGGGATCTTGTTTCCATGACGATCTTTGTGACCGACCAGCGCCAGTACCATGCTGCCAGCAAACAGATAGCGCTGGCCTGGCGCAAACGGATGGGCAAACATTACCCGGCGATGGCGCTCGTCGAGGTCGCAGGCCTCATGGAGCCGCGGGCCCTAATTGAGATTCAGGCGTTCGCGGTTCTTTGAAAACGAACAGCACATCGGCGGCCTGCTCGGCAATCGCATCGTCGCGCTCGTCGGGCTCCACCGCCAGGACGAGCAAGTAGGGATAGTCACCCCGTCGCAATAACCTGTCAGGGATCGCGGCCCGACGGGTATGTCCCTCGCCGGCGAGCACGACGACCCGTTGCGGAAAGCCGGTCTGCGAAAGAGCACGAGCGAGCGACTCTGCCATCGTTTCGTCCCACAAAAGCTGTGCACGGTAAAAACGCTCGAAACGCCGCTCGACAAAACGACGGGTCGAATGCGAGCCATAGGCTTGTCGTACGAATTCTCGGTGCTCCGATGGTCCAACGACCAATTCTGGCAATGCCGCGCGCTCGCTGTCATCCAGGCCTTCGATGCCTTTTTGCGAAACCGCGCGCGAAAGTGCCCGGGGCGCATTGAGCGCAAAGGCCGGAAAACCGCGGGAGCGGCAGCGCTCGAACATTTCCCGAAAAAAACCGAAGGCGTACCCCCAGGTTTGTTCCCAGTCGACCGCCTTGCGAAACGCAGCTTCGTCGTACGCCCCCGCCACAAAGGCATCGAGTGCCGCCTGATGGGTCACGGGCAACATCTCAAGCGCAAGCCCTGTTGCACCCGGCAGACCGGCAGCGAGCTCGAATACTTTGGATTGAACAAAATGGTGGCTCGGATCATCGTGCTGCTCGCCCACAAATATCGCCCGGGCGGATGCGAGCTTTTCGACCAGCGCCGATTCGCCGATGGGCTCACCGGTTAGGCCATCGACCAGATCGTACGCACGTGCTTGCGGTACTTCCATTGCTCGTGTCTGAACCGGGCTCTGGGTGTGCGAACAACTGGCCAAAACACAAACGGTAATGGTCGCCAACGCTACACGAAAAGAACGCATTTCATCAGGGTATCAGAGGCAGTGCTATTCTGCGCCGCGACCATGCCGATCGATGCCGATGTGCACAAGACTCTGCGTTTCTGGGCCATCTGCGATGGAATCTATGCAGTCACGCTGACCTTGCTCCTCTTGTTCGTGGTGCCGTGGAAATTCGCCGCCGCCAATCTGACGGGCGTCGGTTACGCCGGGGCGATATTGTTCGGAACACCCTTGCTTTGGCGTGCCCGCCGCGCGGGTTATCGACTTGCCGTCATCACCTCCGCGCTGGGTCTTTTGGCAGGCATCACGTGCACCACAGGACTCGTCCTGTCGTGGGCGTATTTGCGTGCCATTTACGGCGTGTTTGGCATGGGCGCCTCAATCGTCAGTTTATTTCTGGCGGCAACCGTATTTCAGATCCTCGGGCTCTACCCGGCGCTGCGCCTTCGCATGCTCTTGCGGAAAAATACTCGAACGCAATTTGGAACGCCAATTCGTACCACGCCCATCGTCGCTGCCCTCGTCCTTGTCCCATTTCTCCTTTCGGCCTGGCTTCATGAACGTCACGCCATGACATCTGTCGGCGCGATACCGCAGCCGACTCGCGATGCCGCCCTCCGCTGGACGCGGGCCATTTTGAATCACACCACACCCGATCCTGCGCTGAAGGCGCTGATGACGGAACACCCGCGAGGCCCCGGGCCCCTCACCCTCGTGCTTTTTGCCAACGGCCGCGCGCAGGTGCGCATTCCGATCGGAAAGTGGGATGAACCTTCCGATCTGTTCACCGCGGTGGACAGTGCCGCGCACCAGCTCGCCCAACACCCCGCAGCGATCGTTCACGGAAACGGACGCTTGAAGTTCGACCGAAGCGTGGCACGTGGTCCCGTGCTTTCGCAGTCGGACGCGATCCTCGCGCTGTCGATCGATCCGGGACGCGATGGATTACAATCGGCGGAAACGCCCGAAAAACGCGTCTATCCCGACGAATTTATCCTGACGGACAGCTACGGAAATGCGCCGCTTTTGCCTTTTTTGGACGAAGTCCGCCTGGGCGTCGACGTGCGCTGGATTCGCCAGTACCTGGGCTTGCAGCAGGGCGCGAAACTTGAACGGTTCCGCACCGAAGCGTGGATCGAGTGTGGTACGAAATCGTGCCCTGTTGAACGTGGCAACCCCACCCTTACGACGGTGAATCCGCTGGCGTCGGCGAAAGCCGCTGGCGCTTTCATCACACGCGCAAGCCAGCCCGACGGAACCTTCGCCTATCTATACCGTCCCTACACCCATACCTTCGTGCCGGCCGCGTACAACCTGACCCGACATGCGGGGACAGCCTACAGCCTCGCGATGTTGGAAGGATTGACTTACACACAAGAACTTGGTGCCGTGACGGATCGGGCGCTTTTGTGGATGGCGAACCGGGTTGCCCGGCCCTGCGGCGGCGATCGCCAAACGGCTTGTGTGGCCGAGGGCGACGCGCCCAACCGCAAGGCAAACCTTGGAACCAACGCGCTTTACCTGGTGGCATTGACCGAACGCCTGGCATTGCGCCCCGACCCCAATTTTCAAGGGTTGGCGCGTGATCTGCTGTCGTTCGTGCGATCGATGCAAAAGCCGAATGGAGATTTTTTTCACAACTTCGATGTCTCCACACAACGAATCTTGCAGGACGACGCGCCCCAGATGTTCTGCTCGGAAGAAGCCGCTCTCGCCCTCGTCAAGGCGGGAATCTATTTCAAACAGAAAGCGACGCTGCAAGCGGCGGAACGGGCGCTCGATCATTTGACCACGACGAAATACGATTACTTTCTCGGACGGTTTACCTTCGGCATCGACACCTGGACCTGCATGGCTGCCGATGCCGCTTTCGCAAGCGATCTTCAAGGACTCAAAAAGCCCTCATATCTGGATTTTTGCCTGGGCTATGCGGATTTTCTGCAACGCCTGCAATTCGTTCCGGGGCAATCATCGGGCCTCGATTTCGACGGCCATTTTGGCTTCTCAAACATCCTCATTCCGCAGGCGCCTGCGGCCGCTGGGTTTGCCGAGGCACTAGGCGCCGTCCGGTCGCTGGCGCGCGCACATGGGGTACCGACCCCGGTGCTTGACGCGCAGGTGTCGCTCGCCATTCATGCTCTCGCGCGCGACCAAATTCGCGCTGACAACAACCATCAAGTGCTCAACCCGATGTTCGCCGAAGGCGGGATCCGTCGCTCGCTCGTAGAGTCCGAGATTCGAATCGATTTCGTTCAGCACGCCTTATCGGCGTTCGTCCGTGCCGCGAGTACGCTCTAGCCACACGAGCAACAACGCCATCGCCAACAACGCCACGTTTCGTACCACAGTCAGTGGACCAATCGGACCTTCGCTGCCTCCGAAACATCCACAATCAATGTTGACCTTGCGTACAAGTGCGCTCGATACAGCGAAAAGAAAGATCACAAGCATCCCGGCCGACAGGGCAGCAGCGGCCTGCCGCCAAAGCTTCGGCAAGAACAAAAGACCCAGCCCGACCACGATCTCCGTCGTCGGCATGGCGATGGCGACGAAGGGCGCCAGCCCCGGAAATAGCTGGTAGTTCGCGATTTCGAGGGCAAACCGCGAGGGATCATTGAGCTTCAGGACCCCCGCCACCACGAACAACCCGGCAAGTCCCAACCGGAGCACGAGGCGCAGCACCCAGACGAAGGGGAAAATCCTAGTGCGCATGGCTTGACCCCTCCTCGGCGTCCTGACACCGGGGACACGGCCCCGACAGACAGGCCTGACCGGCGCGGGCCCAAGCATCGAAGCCCCCTTCCAACACCGCCACCCGCAACCCAGCGGTGCCATTGCGCTGGCGCAATCCTTCGGCGACCGGTCGAGCAGCCTCTGTCGAATCGGCGTAAACCAGCACCAGATCGACGCTGGCCAGCAGTCGGGGGACCGTGTCAAGCAACGCCCCCGGGGTCGAGCAGGGTAAGTGAACGGCACCTGCAATATGCCCGTGCGCGAACCGCTCGGCAGGGCGCGCATCCGCTATCAGGACACCCGACGACGCGCAAAGAACCGCGGCACGATCGATCGAAACGATCTCGACGGGAACGGACAGTTGCACGTCATTGCAAGTCGCATTGGCGACCGCAACGTTCCAGTCAACTCGGTCTGGGCGCAACGTGTTGACGATCAATCCCGACGCCACGCCGAGCAGCGCCAGTACGAACAATCGCCCAATAGTTGCCGCAATCGATCCCATTGCGGGGACAAGTCTAGCGCGATGCCCTGGGGAACGGCGCGCCACGGAGACCAACCTGCTAGTTTTTACCCATGGCTTACCCGGAGCTCGAACGACACATTTTCGTTTGCACCAACCGCCGTTCCGACGATAACCCGAAGGGTTGCTGTGCAAGCAAGGGCGCGGAACTTGTCCGATCGGAGTTCAAGCGCCTGGTTTTTGAGCGAGGTTTGCGTGAGACCATGCGAGCCAACGCGGCCGGTTGCCTCGATCACTGTGAACACGGTGTCACGGTGGTCGTATATCCCGAAGGGGTCTGGTACGGTGGCGTTACACCGGCCGACGTCCCCGAGATCGTCGAGCAACACCTGCAAGGCGGCGTTCCGGTCGAGCGCCTTCGCATCCGCAAGTAGACCCGTGGCCGAATCCGAACATTCGCAAAAAAAAGACTGGACGCTGTTGGAGGTCCTGCAGTGGACCACGGGTCGGTTTTCGCAGCGGGGTATAGCGTCGGCGCGCCTTGATGCCGAACTGTTGATAGCGCACGCGCTTGGCATCAACCGTGTTGCGATTTATACCTCGGCTGACCGACTGCTGTCGCGCGAAGAACTCGCCACCATTCGCGCTGTTATAGAGCGGCGGCAATCGGGCCTGTCGGTGGCTGCCATCACAGGACACAAGGAGTTTTGGGGACTCGATCTGCACGTGAGTCCCGAGGTGTTGATTCCACGACCCGATACCGAGACGCTGGTAGAGGCGGCGCTCGACCAGCTGGTCCCGCTGCATCGCGATCTGCCGACCGAATCCATTTCGACGGACGAACGCATTTTGGATGTGGCAACGGGCTCGGGTGCGATTGCACTGGCGCTGAAAAAGCAACGCCCAAAGGCAGCTGTTTTGGCGACCGATCAGTCACAAAAGGCACTCGCCATCGCGCGCGGCAATGCAGAACGACTGCGGTTGGCGGTCGAGTTCTTTGCGGGCGATTTGCTCGCCGCCCTGCCGGAAGATACCGCGCCATTCGATCTGATTGCCTCCAACCTGCCCTACATTCCAACCGGTGACATCGCGGGGCTGCCGCCGGAGGTTCGCGCCGAGCCACACGAAGCGCTCGATGGGGGTGCCGATGGACTCGATCTTGTGCGACGGTTGATTGCCAAGGCTCCCCTTTACCTGAAACCGGGGGGCAGTCTCGTCCTTGAGCTCGGCGAGGGACAGGCAGACCGGGTCGTCGTCCTATTCGGCGCATCGAGATTCATCCAGGTTGGTACACGCGCCGATCTGGCTGGCATTGTTCGCGTGGTTTTTGGACGGAAAGGCAACGAACCATGAAACGAATGACACAGCTCGTGATGCTCCTCTGCGGCATGGCATGCGTGACGCCGGCGCAACAGCGGGTCGAACTGTTGAGTCAAAACGTTCGGGAGTGGAATGCGGACGTCCGCTGGGCACGCTACGAAAATGCGGCGGCATCTATGCCACCGAATGAAGCCAGGAACTTCTTGAAACGCGTCGATCAGGTGGAAAAAGACCTTATCATCGCCGACTTCGAGATCGTCAATATCAAGGTCGGAGAGCCCTCCACTAAGGCAACGGTAATTGTTCGCTTCGAGTGGTATTCACAGAGCCGACCCATCGTGAGCAGCTCGGTTATCGAGCAACGCTGGGAATTCATCGGCGGCGTCTGGATGGTTCAAGAACAGAAGCGCCTGCGCGGAGAACGCTTCGCGCTTGTGCCGGAAGCTGTCATCGACGAGGCGCCAAAGTCCACGCCGGAAAAGAAGTAACGGGCCGTCAAGGCCACGCCCGAGTCAGGCCACTTCTTTTTGCCAGCGTGCCAAGGCCTCGCGGACAGCAGCGGGCACGCGGCGAACGCTCTGACCGAACGAGCCCTGCCAGAGCGACGTGATACCAACGTATCCGTAGCCGAAGAGAAAGAGGCCAAGGAAGGGCAAGGAAATGAAGTGTCCGTGATCCACGGCCACTGCGACCGTCACCAAGAAATAACCGGCCATCGCGGTCTCAATCCATGGCGTGATCGACCGAGCCGAGCGGTACTTGGTGTGGGTCCACGACTCAAGGCGACCACAAACACCATGTTTCGGTGTCCGTACGAACTCGGTTTCCTTACCAGCCATGGCCTCAAACACTGCACGGGTTTGGTTGATCGAGAGGCCGATGCCGATCGACAGAACGGCCGGCAGCCGAATGAGCGCCGACCAGGTGCGCGCGGCGGGTGAGGTACCCTCCATGCGGGCGATCTCTCGCTGCGACAGAATGTAGAACGAGGCAATGGAAAGTGTGGTGCCAAAGAAAAGCGGCAGATCGATCATCAAAACCTCACGCACACCGTGCGTCGTTCGCAATGCCAGATTCGGCAAAAGCAAGAGCGCGAGCAGCACCAGCAGCGGGTACGCCATATTATTCATGAGATGGAAGAACGCTTCCACCTTTTGTCCGCGCGATACGTTTGAACGCAAGATCGTGGGCAACAGTTTGCGAGCAACCTGCAATGAACCTTTGGCCCAACGGAATTGCTGCGACTTGAAGGCCGACATTTCGACCGGCAATTCGGCGGGCGTTGAAATCGTGGGCAAGTACACAAATTTCCAGCCGCGTAGCTGAGCGCGGTAGGACAGATCCATGTCCTCGGTGAGCGTGTCGTGCTGCCAACCACCAGCGTCGGCAATCGCACCACGGCGCCAGATGCCTGCCGTGCCATTGAAGTTGAAGAAACGACCCGAACGCGCACGGCCCGCATGTTCCATCACGAAGTGGCCGTCGAGCATCAGGCCCTGAACTTCGGTCAGCAAAGAGAAGTCACGGTTCAGGTGCTCCCAGCGGCATTGCACCACGGCGACCTGCGGATCCACGAAGTAATGAATGGCCTCGTCAAGCACATCGGGTTGCGGCACGAAGTCGGCGTCATAGATGAGAACAAGCTCGCCTTTGGCGGTGCGCAGTCCGTGATCGAGCGCGCCTGCCTTGAAACCGTGGCGATCGACGCGGTGGATATGCTCGATGTCGAGGTCCGGAAAGCGGCGCTGCAACTCGACCACCTTGCGCGCGCAGATCTCGCGCGTCTCGTCCGTCGAGTCGTCGAGAACCTGGATCTGAAAGCGATCGCGAGGATAGCGAATCTGCGCGGTGGCCTCGAGTAAACGTTCGGCAACGTACATCTCGTTGAAGAGAGGCAATTGCACGGTCACCGTCGGCAGATCCTCAAAGCGACGCTCGAGCTTTGGCGCATTCTTGCGGTTCTTGAAATACAGGTACACCAGGTGTGAACGGTGGAAGCCAAAAACCGCCAGGCAAAGGAGCATGGCGAGATAAAGCGCAATAAGGACGGACGAAGAATCCATGCTTCGCATCATAGGGTGCGAATTGTCATGGAAATGTAATCCAATGTAGTTTTTTGTTG
>JAYUPZ010000587.1:0-12678 GCA_043759805.1 Myxococcales bacterium
TCGAATAGAGGAAGCGGAGCGACGATGCGCCAGTGCTCCATCAGTCGCAAATACTCTTTGAAGAAATGCCCCATGGCAGCGCAGATCCTGCCGATGGCACTCGTGGTCCACTGTCGACGCAACTTGATGGATGTGGGCCTTTCGTGTTTCAGCAAACACTTTGGCGCTTTTCACAACTACGCCTGCGATCTCGCTGCCATGGGGCATTTCTTCAAAGAGTATTTGCGACTGATGGAGCACTGGCGCATCGTCGCTCCGCTTCCTCTATTCGAGGTGCAATACGAAGATCTGGTTTCCGATCCCGAAACCGTCGTTCGTAACCTCAGCGACTTCTGCGGCCTGCTCTGGGATCCCGTCGTCCTCAAGTTCCACGAATCGAAGCGCATCGTTTCCACCGCGTCCTACGCCCAGGTCCGAACGCCCCTTTACAAAAGCGCCATCGGTCGAGCCGAGCAGTACCAGGCTCACCTTGAACCTCTGCGGCGCGCACTCGAAGGTTTGAGCGGCCAGGAACCGATGAATACGGTACGATGAGACCGCTCTCATGATCGGAAAACGGTACGGCAACTATCTCGTCATCTCCGAACTCGGTCGTGGGGGTATGGGAACGGTCTACCTTGCCGAAAATCCCTCCATCGGCCGCCGGGTCGCCATCAAAGTTCTGCGCGATGAGGTGGGTTTGGATCCCCAAATCACCCAGCGCTTTTTGAACGAAGCTCGCGCCGCCAATGCCATACACCATCCCAACATCATTGAGGTGGTGGACGCGGGAACCACCGAAGAGGGCCAGCCCTACCTCGTGATGGAACTTCTACTGGGTGAAGAGCTCTCGCGCCGAATCAAACGTCTTCGCATTTTGCCGGTTCAAAATGCACTTGAGATCACTTACCAGACCGCGTCTGCACTCGGGGCGGCCCACAAGCTCGGGATCATTCACCGCGATCTGAAACCGGACAACTTGTTCCTGGTGCCGGACACACTCGAGCCCAGTATCGAGCGTGTCAAGGTGCTCGACTTTGGCATTGCGAAGCTGCAATCGGCGGTGAAACAACCCATGGTGAAAACTCAGACGGGTGCGTTGATGGGCACCCCCATCTACATGTCGCCGGAACAATGTCTTGGTACAAAAGAAGTCGACGCGCGCAGCGACATCTATTCGCTTGGCTGCATTCTTTTCGAGATGTTGGCTGGCCGGCCTCCTTTCATGTCGGAAGGGGTTGGCGAATTGATTGTGATGCATATCAACGCCAAACCGAAGCCCATTGGCGAGCTGAACCCATCGGTTCCACAGCCGATTGGCAACTTGATTGTCCGCATGCTGGCGAAAAACGTGGATGAGCGACCGCAGTCGATGGAGCAGGTTCAGACTGCTCTCAAATCTTCCGCGGGTTCGCAGATTGATCTGCGGGTGGTTTCGTCACACGATTTGCGCAAAGCAGCTACCATGGGAGTAAACGGAGATCTTCCGCTCGCGGCGACGCAGACGGCAGGCTCGCTGTCGGATTTTGTAACCCAGGACATTTACAAACGCCACACACGCAAGACCAAGATCGTGGTCGGCCTTGGCATTGCGGGTGCAGCCCTCATTGGTGCCCTGGTCGTTGGTGGAAAATCGGAGCCCACACCGGTCGCGGAAACG
This sequence comes from Myxococcales bacterium, assembly GCA_043759805.1. GTDB lineage: Bacteria > Myxococcota_A > Polyangia > Fen-1088 > Fen-1088 > JAWXBF01. Next base: position 1,640 of record JAYUPZ010000587.1, read on the forward strand.
ATCGCAAAACCTGAAACAGTGATTGCGCAACCTGAATTGCCGAAGGTTGAGTCGGTTGCACAGGTGTTTCCTGTTGTCGATGCCGCTCCGATACAACCTGCGATCACAACGCCAGAGCCCACGCTGCCGGTAATCCCGAAACCGTCACACAAAAAGCCTTTTAACAAAAAGCCCGCGAAGCCCGAACCAAAACCGGCGGTTGAAGAGCCGGCGAAGCTTTAGGCTCGACCCTCGAGAGGCGCGGCCATCGAGCAGAGCGCCGGCCGCACTGCTTTACTTGTACACTTCTAGTCCAGGTAAATTCGTGAACTGGCAGCGGTTAGCGATCCGCTTGTCCCGTCCAGAACGCCGAAACCAGTTGAGTGCGGCTTGCAGTGCGCGTCTTACGGAACAGCACAGTTAAGTGGTACTCGACCGTAACTTCCGCGCAGCGCAGACCATTTGCGATTTCTTTGTTCGACATCCCATCGAGAATCATGATCAGCACTTGCCGCTGGCGATTCGAGAGCCCCAGCGATATTTGCCAGCTCGCCAGGATGCGATTCCGCGCGGTAAGTCGATCGCCAGCTTGCGAGAGCCCCGCAGAAGAGGCCGAATCACCTCCCGGTTGCGGGCACACCACGCCTCCCAGCCGATCCGCAACCGCCTGCAAGTGGCGCACGAAGATTTCCAACACCCGCGCTTCGACGGGAGAAAACGGTCGGGACGACCGGGCAACACCGATAGCGTCGACCAGCCCATCGGGGCTTGGCAATCGAACCAACAATTGCTCAGTGAGATCTACCGGCCGAAAAAATTCGTTGTAAAGCGCACTTTGACGCCACTTTTTTCCGCCCTGCCGGGCGACGTCAAACGCACCTCCGGGCACCACGGTTCGATGTTGCGCGTTCAACGGATGGTCCCAAAAATGACGAAGAAAAAGGTCACCCCCGCGGGGCGGCGGCAGCGCATAGGGAGCCGCGTAGGCGCACCGGTACCCGACGTGGGACAAGTCCGACACACCGTAAAGACCTGTGTCGCTTGCAACCAGACGACAGGCCAGGGCCAATGCCTCGGGGATCAGTTGCTCGCTCCGGTCAATCGCATGCAATGCCAACAGGCATTGATCGAGGGCTTCGACTTGTGACGTGGGAAAGTGCATGACACATGGCGCGCTGGCCCCTTCCGATGGTATCTGGATTTTGGGCGGAAACAAACGACGCGGGTTGTGCAGGGGCCGACCCGGCGGCACCGCTATTCACGAAAGACGCGGTCGCGCCATCGATCTCCCTCCTAAGGTTGCGTTTAATAAAAAGCGTGGCCCAAAACGATCGCCCCGTGCAGCTCGAAGGCGATCGCCATTGGGTCGTCCACGCCGGTAATTTCATTCCTGCGCGGCGATCGGAAGATCAGAGTTGTGCCCAGGTCGAACCCGGCGAACAGACCTTTGTGGATTCGCCATAGTGACGACGAGGTGCCGCCTAGCGCCCACGCGTCGTGCCTGAGGTCTCGCCCCAACCGGGTGGCGGAGCGCGACGTGTAGCGGCTGCCCACGCATGCGCATTGCCGGATGAACTCACCCATCAAAAGGGAAAGATTTCGGGGTTTCCCGGCTTCCTCGCCTCCGACGCCCAAATAACTCACTCCAATTGCGAAGTCGCCGAGCGGGAGGTGCGCACCCACCTGCCATAACGAAGCGCGGAACGACTCGTTCGTACTTGGCTCCTCTTCAGCGAAGTAATCAATGTCGCGGGCGAAGCCGTCCATCAGCACATACCCAACGCCCCCGCCCACCGAGAGTTGTAAGGCCGGCCCGCGCGCCCAACGCGATTTTTCCTCCTGATCTTTGATGTGCGCGTCGACGGCGCCGCTGCAATCGGCCGCAGCGGCAGCGGGGGGCCCGGCATTGGTGACGGGGACGACGTGTAGCACTGCCGGCGCGTATGGTCGGAGCACCGGAGACGGCGCCGCTGACGCAGCGTGAGGCGTCGCCGCAGCCGGGGGCGCCTCGGACGCAGCGGGAGGCGTTGGGGCAGCGGGAGGCACTGTCGGAGTTTCGGGGGGCGCTCCGGGGTCAGCGACCGGCGGGCGGCTTTCGGTGGCAGGCTGAGGCACAGTCTCGCTGGCTGCAGGTGCCACTGCCTGGGCGCCTGCGCGCCCCTGCCAACCGAGCTGGGCGATGAGAACCAAGGTGAGCCAATGCCGCCGTTCGAGCCTCATGGCTGCTTGGTCAAGGTCAAGTAAATACCACTGAGGCTGTCGCGCAGGGTAAGCACTGTTTTGGACACGAGGACGATTTCCAGCTCGCTGACGGCGTCTAACGGAAAGGTTTCTTCGGCCGTGAAGACTCCCGAATGATCGTCGTCATAGGCGCTCTCGGTGCTCCTCATGTGCAAAAGGGGCGGGGCTCCGGACACCACCCTCCATGTCCCCCTTTCTCTTGAGGCGACACCTTGTTCTTGACCGTCCGCCTGGAACGTTCCGTCACTCGCGAATTTCCAGCGGTCAAGCCCGCACCCACCAGTCACCAACGTTTCAGCCGACTGGCAGTCCAGCGTTTGCCCGTCGATCTCAATGGCCGTGAGGAGCCACTGTCCCACGAGGCCACCGCCACCCGTCGAACCGCCGCTTCCCCCCGCTCCGCCCATTCCTCCCGATGGATCAGGAGCTATCAATGGACCGTCGCCGCTACGTACGAGGCGCCACCGGCCTCGGTACCCACTCGAGGACGTCCACTCACCTCGCGCCTCGGCGTTTCCCGCCAGCTGCCGGAATTCGCCCCTGAAGCTGATCGTGTACTGGGACGCTTGCCCGGCACCCCGCGCCCCGAAGGTGGCCCGGCCGGAAAGATCCAACTCGCCGGTGCCCACGAACTCGCCCGCCGATGGGCTGTCCGCCCAAGCCTGGATCGATCCGTCGGCTCCGACCACGCACCCGGCGCTTCCTGTTTCCGAGCCTTCGTAGTCTCCGGCGTATTCACCAACGAACGGGTTCACCGCCAGGATGGCGTAGGTGCTGAAGCTGCTCAACATCGCGGTCACCGCGCCGCCGCCCGCGTCTGCCACGCTGCCCGGCACCGGTTCCCAGCCGTCGTTCACCTGCTTGAAGATCTGCAGGCGGGCCCCGCCGGCTCCTGCCGGAAGCCCCGACTTGTCGTACCGGATCGTGATTGATACCGGCGAGGAGAACTTCGTCCCCGACGGCCCGAACGTATACGCTGTACCCGCGACCATTCCGGTGGAACGCGGCAAGGCCCCGGTCGCCGGCGTGATGGTCACCTGAACACCGTCGGCGAGCACACCGGGCGGGAAGATCAGCTTCACAAGCTGGCCGCTGGTTGCCACCTGGCCGCCCACCGTTCCCGGGGCGGCGCTGGTGGGTGGATCTTGTTTGGGTTGGCCCTTGCCCGAACCGCAGCCGACAAACCCAAAGAGCATCAAAGTGAAAAGACCACCGACCGATCGAATCGTAGCGGGCATCGAACTCTCCTTTTATGCGGGAAAAACCTGAACTTTATTGGCAGCTGCCCCGGTCACATCTCGGCGACGAGGGTGCCGTGTGTGCGCATCGTTCGTCGATGGTCTTCTTTTCCCCACCAACCATGCACTCGACTTCGAGCTTGTTGGGGTCGCTGCCGGTACGTCCCACCGCCACGATAGTCTGCTTCGGATCCTTCCAGGTGGCGTCCAGGTAATCCGTGACGCCGTCGATCGATGCAACCTTGCCCGTAACAGTGAAGCAGAGGTCGGAGCCGCTGGCCGATTGTTTACGGACCGAGACCTGTTGCATCTCCTGGCCGGCAAAAGAGGTCCGGTATTCGACGCCGTTCGAATAGCATTCGACCAGCATGCCCGGCTGGTCGATATCAAGCGTGCAGCTATTGGAAGCTGCGCAGGTGTTGACGAGGTCGCTCAAGCACTTGGGAAAGTCGCAAGTGAACTGACCTTCCTCCTCGCCGATATTGCAGGATACACAGGCAACCGCGATCAAAAGAAGGCACTTATTGGCGAAGGTCATCGGGCTCCTTGGGTCTTGGTTCAATGCCGACGATTGGCAGAAGCTACGAGGGCGAACAACTGCAGGGCCAATCAATCGGCGCGCAGGCTAAGGGATCGGATGACGAAAAGCGACTTAGGGTGAACCCTAAGGTTTGCGACATCAAACGCAGGCGTTTCTGCAAGCGTTCGTCTTCGTGAATACTGACCGAACGCGAATCTGTGCAACGGTTTCGTGAGGTACAGTCGACCGCGATCTGATCATCGTCTGCTCGATCAGGACCTCATGCGGGATGAGAAAACGCGGTCACAACGTCATCCGGCAGCGGCTCGAAGAATGCGCTCTCCACCTCAAAGGTCCCCTTACCAAGGCCGATAAGACGAGCCTTGGCCACTGCAACGGCTGGAACAACGTCCCGCACCGAATCTCCCTCATCCGCCTTTGACATTGCTCAATACTTGGTCGAGACGAAGTCCCTGTCAATCACGAACACTACCGTTCAGTTCAGCTGCTCGAGAAAAAACTGCTCGGCACCGCCCAAAAACTCACCCACCAGTGGTGCGGCGGCCAGTTCGACGATTTCCCGAAAATAGGCGCGGGTGCTGTGCGCGCTCAGGTAACCCACAAGGCCCGCGTATCCAATCAATCCCGACAATGCCAACAAGAAACCATCCCGATCGTGGTTGTTCGTGAAACCAATCGAATCGGTCAGCGCCTCGACCTCAATCGTATCCCAGCGACCTGATCGGCCCTTTTCGGCAAGCCAACTCCCGACCATCAACGCGGTATCCAAGATCTCCTGCCGATACGATTCGTCGGATTCCCCATTCGACAGAAACTCTTCGGCCAGCGACAGGGCGACGATTCGCGAGGAAGGCGCAGAACGGGGATTGTTTCTCGGTACACGCATCCCCCGTTGTCGACAGGCTCAGCGCCACGGTTGCGGGTGAAATGGTCCACCGTTGACCGATGCCGTTCGCTGTGCTGCGGCCTTCGCGACTGACTGACCTCTCATGAGAGGTCGCAACACGGTTAAATAATCAATCCAAGACTGCGGAGACCAAGACCCAGGCTAACACCACTGAAACCAGCGTCGATCCCAGTAGGAGTTTGACCCCGTCCACACTACGAACACCTGCATAGTCGATGTTTTCCATCGGAATCTGCACCGCCCGGGCGCCTTCCATCGTGACGCCACGAAACTCCAGATCCGAAACCTGTATCGAGCGATACCGGTGCACCATTTCGTCATTCGGATTGCGTAGTTTTAAAACCAGTTCAACGTTTGACGTGTAGGTGACCCCCTCTCCATCCGCAGTCACAATTCGGTGCTGCGATGTCGGGAGAGCTGCAACACCATGCGACGTGCTCGTGGTGCCGTTTGCGTTGCGAGAGGTGTGGGTGGTCGGAATGGCCATCATCGACTCATTGTGTACGTCAAACCCATCCAGATGTCGCAGTTCCGTCTTCGGAACGCGAGCCACGCTATGGCATCCCACCGTCAATTGGAGCGCCCAGACGAACCCCAGCCGTTTCATCCAATCGCAATACAGGTTCAATCGGTGCTTCATCGTCAATGCTCCTCTATGGACTCAAGTAACCCCTACGCCCGCAGCGGATCCGGCAACAACTTTGACGGCGAGCCAGAGTAGGTTACCCACAGCTGATGCGCACCACGGGTCATCGCAACGTGCAAGAGCCGTCGTGACAGATCGTTGTCCGGGTATGATTCCTCGGTGACCTCGAGCAAAATCACGATGTCGAATTCAAGACCCTTGGTTTGACGTACATCGGTGATGTCGATGCCGGGCGTGAAAGAGAAGTCTTGTTCTGACACCAACCGTAATCGTGGCACATCGGCCGAGGACAAAACCTCGTAGTACATCCGCGCCTGCTCCGGATGCCTTGCGATGACCGCAACCGAGGCCGTCGGCTCTTCTCGAATCAGTTCCTTGAGCGCCTGACTCAGAAATTCGCAGGCTTCACCCGAGGACGAAAAACCAAAGGCCTCAACCGGAGCGCCCGAACGCGGTGCAACCGGACGAACATCGCCACCCAAATGCCCGAGGACGTGTTCCGCACACTCGACGATCTCCCGGGTCGAACGGTACGACACCCGCAGCGGTTCAACCCGGTCGTGTGGGATCCCCAGATCATCCAGCATGTCGGACCAGCGCGAAAAACCATGTTCCGGGGCAATCGCTTGCGCCGTATCACCGGCAAGGGTAATCGAGCGAGCGCTTGTCGTGCTGTCGAGCAAGACGGCCAGTTCAATCGGCGCAAAGTCTTGCACCTCGTCGACCATCAGATGTTCGTACTGGATAGGGCCATGCTTGTTTGCCAGCGGCCCCCGTTGCTGCTGATGGATCCGCAATAAAAGCGCGTCGTCCTCGGGGTCCAGCGCATAATGCTCCTCGTCCCTTTCCTCGTCGCCCTCTTCATACATCGAACGCATACCGCCACCCTCGTTGGCGTTGATGCGGATGCGTTCACGTTCGACACACCACTTGTGGACGCTGTCTATCTGACCTTCGGTGAAAACACCCGGCGCGTACTTCGCAAGGCCTGCACCGAGGGCCGCGCGATCCGTCAGTAAGCGAGCCCACTCAGCAACCACATCGCGGGTACGAACGCGCAGTCGTTTTCCAACCGATTCGATGGTGGAACGTTGCATGGCGTCGACGCCCGGCTGTACCGACCAGCGCGCCAACTGTGTCACACGGGTATCCACAGGACCCTTCGTGCTGTCCCAAAAAGCCAAAACATTCCGACAAAGCGAAGTGCGATCGCGTAAAAACATTTCCAGTTCCTGCCGACACCAGGTCGCGATCTCCTGTTGCGCGTCGTCGATCATGTGCAGCATGGCACCGTGGGACTTCACGCGAACAACCGACGACGGCGTGTTTTCACACAGCGCATCGTTGATGTTCGGCAAGACTTCGGCGCGCATCTTCTCGGCCCACAACGCAAAGGTCATTACCGGTACACCAGGCACATCCAGCGATGGCAAAACGCGTGATACGTATGTCGCAAGCGCGCGCTGGTAGACAACGATCAACATCCGGTTGGTGCTGAATCGCCTCGGATCCGTGAACGAAAGGTATGCGATGCGATGCAAACCAATCGTGGTCTTGCCGCTACCCGCCGAACCTTGCACCACAATGAGCCCGGAAGTCGGACGGCTGATGAGCTCGAATTGCCGTGGATCAATGAGGGCCGCAATCGAGGGTAGAAACTTGTCCGTGCGACGTTCGCCGGAGGAATCCACGCCGAGGCGACCGCGAGCGAGGGTGTCCGGCTTTTGACCGTCGGGGGCGGTCTTCGCGGGCCAGCCACCCGTTAACTCTGCCCTGCCGTCCCGTTCCACCCGCAAGCGCGCGCTTTTTGTGTTGATCTCACGCCAAGTACCCGTTTGCGGATCGCGCGCATAAGTGAATTCCGAATTCGTGACCCTGCGCAGCTTCGTATCCAGAATCGTGACGGTTCGCCGGGCGAGAATTTCACCCTCGACATCGCGATTGCCGAGCTTCTCCTCGTAAGCATCGCCTTCGTCGTAGCGGTAGAAAAGCCGCGATACGGGAGCGTTGCGCCAATCGACAATTTGTACGCCGCCACCCGGTTCGACGAAACCGCGCTGTCCGATGAGGACATCCCGGCGCTTGCCGTTTTCCTCCAGCCGAAGGTGGCCGAAGTAGGGCGACTTGCGATCGATGGGGCCACTTTTCCCCTTGCCACGCTGTTTGGAAAGCGCCTCGATGCGATGCATCTGTTCGAGCAGCGACGCCTGATCTTCCAGCTTCGCTTCGGCCATCGCGTCGCGGAGTTCAATCATCGATGCGAAATCGTCGGTTCGCGCCTTGGGCCGCTCGGGCTTGTCGCTGTGATCAATCTTTTGCAGCACGATGCCCAAAAGCGCTTCTTCTTCTTGAACGACGAGAGGAGGCCCGTTTGGGACCTCCTCTAGCTTCTGTGCACTCCCCTCGCTGTCGAGGCTCTGCGCAGGAGCGTGTGTGGGCTCGAGCGTTTCCACCGTGAAGGGGCACGACACTAGCACGGCGGATCGCGACGTTTCAGTCTGAATTGCCTGAGCTCACTATTGTTTATATTCGGGACGGGCCGGGGGCGAGAGCATCGCGTCAACGGCGTTTTGTGGAGTCCATGAAACAATTCGACGAAGTGTCGCGATGAAGCGTCGAGATGTTCCCGGAGCATGGCGTTCGCGCCTTGAGAAGGCGTACAGGATCACGTACGCTTTTGAGATGAAGCTCGCCACCACCTTGACCGCTACCCAGGCCCGAGCGAAGCTTTTTAAGCTGCTCGATCAGGCGGCCGAGAGCCATGAACCCATCCAGATCACGGGTCGGCGCTCCAACGGGGTTCTTGTTTCGGAGGAGGACTTCCGGGCCATGCAAGAGACCCTGTACTTGCTGGGCGTTCCGGGAATGAGGGAATCCCTCGTCGCGGCGAAGAAAGCGCCGCTGCGATCCTATTCGCGAAAGCGTCCGTGGTGATGGCGGGCTGGACACTTTTTTTCGGCAAGCAAATCAAGAAGGACGCCACCAGGATTGAACGGGCGGGTCTGCGCGCAAAGACCGACGCTCTTTTGGATCTCCTTTCGGAGGATCCGTTCCGCACGCCGCCATTCTTCGAGAAGCTGGTTGGCGATCTGGCGGGATACTATTCACGTCGGATCAACATTCAGCACCGCCTCGTCTACAGGGTAGATCCGGCAAAAAAGCGTGTATTCGTCGAGCGCATGTGGACGCACTACGAATAGAGCTCAACCGTTCTGGGCCTCACGCTCGCTCGAACCCGGCGGACGCGGCGTCAACACCACCAGCAACAACAACGGCAGCACATCAAGCCCCGCGGCCACAATAAACAGCGTTGAAACCGGCCACTGTTTGGCCAGCCAGCCACCGACTGGAATCGTCCAGGCGCTGCGCAAATTGTAAAGCGACACGAAGACCTGGAACTGGGTCGCCGCAACGCCGGGCTGACAGTACGACATGAAAAGCGGAATGATGGCCGCGAACACCGTGCCCGCTGCCATCGCATTGATGACCGTGTAAACAAGCACAAACCCGGGCGTCGACCAGTACGCCCGACCAAGACCGAACATCAATTCGGACAGGGCATAGACGACGGTCGCCACCACAATCACCCGCCGTCGCCCCAGTCTGTCCGACGCCCAGCCGCCGAAGAGAGCGCACACCGCACCGAGCACCGTTGCCGTTGCGGTGAGGAAACTGACCCCGTCGTCGCTCATGTGCAGATCGTTCTTGTAGAGCGGAAAGGTGATTGAGGTGAGCAGACCTTCGCCCGCCAGAAAACAAAGTGCCAACACCGCGGCGATGCGCGTTGAACGTGGTGAAAAAGCCCGCCAAAGCGAACGCAGCAGTCCATCGTTCGTTGAAACGCGCGCCGGATCGTGCATTCGCAGCACGAACACCAGCGGCAACAACGCGCATACCGCCGCCACCCAAAGAAGCGGCGTCAAACCCCAACGTGGGCAAAGCGCCATGAACGCAGGGCCGCCGAGCAACACGCCAGCGATCTTGGCGGCGCTGACCACGCCGTAGCTGGTACCACGCTCTGGTTCCGGAACTTGTTCCAGCAGCACCACCGACAGCGACACATCCTGGACCGCTGCAAAAATGTTCTGCAACACGGAAAGCGCGATCAGTGTTGGCAACGAAGCCGCCGGGGAAACGCCGACGATACCCAGCACCGATAGCGCAAGCCCGATTCCCGTGATCACCATCACCGGTTTCTGCCGCCCGAACCGCGTGATCGGCAAGCGCTCGATCCAGGGTGCAATGAGTGGCTTGCACACCCAGGGGATCCAGATTACGGACTGAATCTTCGAAAGCTGCAAGGGACTCAAGCCGGCATTCGTCAACACCAGGACCAGCGTGCTGACCAGGCCCCAGGCCACACCGTGCCCGAAGGCGATACTTCCCAGCAGCGAAAGACGACGCAACATACGCGAACGCATCCTACCAGGGATCAGGAAGGGTTCTGCGTACGCTCGGCAAGTTTCAGAAAGTGCTGGGACTGTGCCACGTCCGCACCAAGCGCGAAGTGATAGGCGAGCACCAGCGGCTCGGAATTGGGCGCGGATTTTAGATATTCTGCCGCACGCAGATGCGCCGCGCTCCGGTCGTCGTGGCTCAACAATTCGTACGACACTTGCCGCAAAAGTTCGTGCGCAAACGAAAGTTCTTCAACGGTACCCGCGCGCCGGGGAAAGACGATCTCGTGATCGAACAACACGCCCAGGCATCGCTCAAGCAGAGCGCCGTCGTCTCCAAGAAGAGAACCCAGCGCCCGTCGTGTAAACCGTTCACCAAATACGCTGGCAAGACCCAGGCAATGCCGCGTCGGTTCGTCAAGGCTCGCAACCCGCGCGCGCACGATTTCAGCAAGCCCGGGCGGCGATTCCAGTACTCTTCGCCCGTCCATCCCCAACGCCGCACGCATTAATTCTTCGAGATGCAACGGATTTCCGTCCGCACGCGACACCAGTGCTGCGACGTCGTCTTCTTGCCAGTCGGGCAGCACTTCCCGAGCGAGGCGTTGACCCGCCTTGTGGGTCAAGGGCGGGATTGGAATTCGATTCAGTGCGTTCTTGCCCCAGAGTCCCGGCATACATTCATCAAGCTCCTCGGTGGCGGCAGCGAGAACAAAGAACGGTTTGTTTTCCAGTTGTTCAAGCAACGCCGTGACCACTCCAATTGTTTCGGCATCTGCCCACTGCAATTCCTCCAGAACCAAGATGACTGGCCTCTCCTGCAATTCTTCGGTGACCCAGTGAATAAACGAATCTCTTTGCCTCTGCAGATCGGCCCCGGTTGTAACGTGTGACGAAATCCGCCTTCGACGTTCCTCGGGGCGTGAACTTGCCACCATCCTCCGATCATCGGCGACCGCCGCATTCAACATCCCAAACGGAATCTCCATGCGGATCACATCGCCGTAGATCGCGAGCAACGACATTCGTTCGCCGCGATTCTGAATGCGTTCCAGAAACTCGTGTCGCAGTCGAGATTTTCCGCTACCCG
>JAYUPZ010000588.1:0-5947 GCA_043759805.1 Myxococcales bacterium
CGACGTTAACCACCGTCACCCAGGAGTCACCCGTCAAGCCCGTCCCCAACCCCACCACGCCCCACATGTGGGCCCAACTCCCCTCCACGAATTATCTGCCGAACTCCGTCCGCCCTACGCAGAAGAGCGTAACCAACTCTGAATCCGCATTCAAATCCCGGGAAACCGGGAAAACGTTTTTTTGTAGGAGGCGCGATGCGCAACTTCTCGGTGTTAGTTTTCCGAGCCATTTTGGCGCGCCCCTGGGCGGGACTCAGCCTCGCGTTGGTGTCCTATCTAGGCGCTGGATGTACCGGCAACATCTCGCAACCGTCACACGAACCCGGCGGAAGCTCAGACAACGGTGGTTCAGGCGGCGGGAACAAGCCCGGCACTGGCCCGAACGGCTCAGGAGGCGCAGCCGCCGGCGTCATCACAGTCGGCAATACCCCGCTCCGCCGGTTGTCCAACACGGAATATGCGCGTTCCCTGCGTGACCTTACCGGCGAGTCAGGCAACGTCTTGGAGAAATTCGATTTTCCGTCGGACGGGCGGGTATTCAATTTCGACAACAACGCCGAAAACATCAACGTGTCGGCGTTAGGCCTCCGCGTGTACCGCGACACAGCCGAATGGATCGCCACCAACGTGCTGGCCGATGCCAACCGATTCAAGAACGTTGTCGGGTGTGACGTTTCCTCGCCCACCTGCATGGGCCAGTTCATCAAGAACTTTGGCCGCAAGGCCTGGCGACGGCCACTCAGTGCCGAGGAAACGAAGGATCTGTTGAGCCTTGCCGCCACCGAGCCGGCACCACGAGATGGCGTCGCGCGTGTGCTCGAAGGCCTGCTGCAATCGGCGAATTTTCTTTTCCGGCCCGAGTTTGGCGTCGACGCTGGCACTGCGCATCCGTCGTGGTTGCGTCTATCCGGCTACGAGGTCGCGACTCGCCTCTCCTATATGCTTGTTGCCACCACGCCGCCCGATTGGCTTCTCGATTCCGCGGGCACGGGTGATCTGGATGATGCCAACGGCGTCGCCAAGGCAGCGCGAATGTTGATGGACAGCACCGAGGGCCAGTTTGGCTTGCAGCGTTTCCTCGCTCAGTGGCTGCATCTCGACCAGGTGGTCACGAACGTCAACCACGATCCGGCGCTGTTTCCCGCGTGGAAACCAACCACCGCTACGAGCATGGTCGATGAAACGACGCGGTTCCTCACCGACGCTTTGCAATCCGATGTCCCTTTCGAGCAGGGGTTGCTTGCGGGACGACACACCTTCGTCAATGCCGAGCTGTCCACGTTGTACGGTGTGACGCCACCGGCCGGCAATGCGTGGTCGCGGGTTGAACTGCCGACGGCGCGAATAGGCCTGCTTACCCAGGGCTCGGTGTTGAACCTCACCGCCAAGCCAACCCGAACGCTCGCGGTGTTGCGCGGAAAATACGTGCGTGATCTTTTGATGTGCGGCTCTCCCCTGGTCGCACCGCCCGGGGTTCCAAAATTGGTCGATCCTTTGCCGGGCGAAAGCGAGGCCGATCAGTTTGCCCGCCACACCCAGAATCCGGTTTGCGCCAGTTGCCATGCGTACTACGATCCCATCGGCTTTGGTTTGGCAGGGTTTGATGCCATTGGCCGCGCACAAACGAAAGACGCGAACGGTGCTGCGATTTCGACTTCGGGCTACATCGACGGCTTGACCGAGGAAGAGTTGCCCGATCCTGCGTTCGTGGGACCGACCGGTTTGGTCGAGCGATTGCTGGCTTCTGGGGTGGTGCAAGCGTGCCTTACCAAACAACTGTTTCGCTTTGCCTATGGCCGCGGCGACCTTGAGACAGACGAAGTGGCGATTGGCAATGCCCTGGCCGATTGGCGCAAGAGTGATGGCAAAGGCCTTGATGACCTGGCGCTTGCGTTGGCAGGCGGCGAGGTTTTTCGCTACCGAACAAAGGATCAATGAACATGCGTAACACGTTGATGTCGCGCCGCACCCTCCTGCGAGGCATGGGCGCGGGTGCCGGATTGACAGTGGGATTGCCCTGTTTAGAGGCGATGACGGACAGCCGTGGGCGTTGGATGGGGCGCGCAGGCGCCGCCGAGAAACCGCCTGTGCGACTATTGACCGTATGGTGGCCCAATGGCACGTCGTACAATTGCTGGACACCGAGCGGCATCGGCGAGTCATACGTTTCGTCGACCGGATTGGCACCGCTTGAGCGACACCGGGCCAAGATCAACATTTTGACCGGCCTATACAACCCCGGGTCGATAAAAAAGATCGCGGGTGGAGGCCACGCGGGTGGCACTGGCGCATTTGGCAATGCCATGCCCGTGGGTGCAACCGGAGCTGGCGGGCCATCCGTGGATCAAGTTGCCGCGCAGAAACTTGGGCACGCCACGAAATTTCGCTCGTTGCCGATTGCTCCCGATAGGAAACCCGGCAACGGTGACGGGGGCGATGGAACCAGTGATGCGGTTTACAACCTGTCGTGGGCGGCGGCCAATCAACCGGTGCCACCCTACGTGAATCCGCTGACCCTTTACCGCGACTTTTTCGCCTCGGTAACCAACAACGACAACGGGGAACTGGCACGGTTGGTCGCGCGGCGGGGCAGCGTGCTTGATTTCGTGAAACGCGATGCCCAGCGTTTGAACGGACGGCTTGGAGCGGGCGATCGGACCAGGTTGGACGCTCACCTCACGGCGGTACGCGAGCTGGAAAGGCAGACCCTCGATTCGGTCAACATTCCGCAATGCGCGCCTCCCGCCGAGCCAAAGAACGATCCCGTCGAGGCACCGTTTTACGCCGCGCATGTTTCACCGCAGAAGGTGAATCTCATGATGGATTATCTGGCGCTCGCTTTTGCGTGTGATCTCACCCGCTATGCCAGCTTCCGGCTTGCCGTCGACGTCGGCGCTTATCTGCAGTCGCTCGTGGGCAAGGACAGTATTGTCACTGCCTATCGGAATGGCAACGAAGCGTTCGATCATCACGCGGTTTCTCACGATGATTCGGGCAAGGCGGCGGGCGTGATTAATATCTACACGCGCTTCCAGGTCGAGCTCTTCGCGGGTTTACTGGATCGGCTCGACAAGTTTCAAGAGGGCGATGGCACGCTGCTCGACAACAGCCTGATCTACTTTGCCAACGAGGTGGGTGACGGCGCTGCCCACAACCACGCCAATCTTCCAATCGTCGTCGCCGGCCGCGCGGGCGGTGCGGTCAGAGGTGGACGGCATCATGCATTCCTGCCGGAGCGGCAATGGAAAGCCGGAGTCATCGATGCAGAGGGGCGCTCGGTCGCCGACTTGTTTTTGGCAATGTTGAAATACGCAGGCGTCAACGATGCCACGAGCTTCGGGCTCGACAGCCGTTCGCCACTGGAGCTGGGATAACCATTATTGCGGGCCGCGGACGGTGGCCCTGGGCAGAGGGATAATTCAATGTTGAAGCACTGCTGGTTCCCACTATCGTTGCTGGCAGTCTTGCCGTTCGCTGCCTGTGATACATTTGAAAAGACACCCGCGTCGGGCGAGGTTGCCGCGAAGGCACCGAAAGACAGTGTGACTGGAGAGCCGTTGCGGGTCTCCAAGGTATGCGGTTCCGCATCGCTGGTTTCCTTTGGTGAGGATCAATCTGCCAACGCGGCCTCCGTCCCAGATGCAAAACAGCTGTCGGCGACTTACGCCAATAGCTGCGCCGGCTGCCACGGGTCGCAGGGCGAAGGACGGGCGCGGCCGAGTGGTGAGCCTTTCCCAAAACTGCCCGGGCAGCTTACGTACGCGCAATTTTCGGCAGCGGTGCGACAAGGCAAAAAGGAAATGCCTGCGTGGTCAATCGAGCAAATCAGCGATGCCGACCTCGAGCACGACTACGCGGTTCTCACCGGGAAGGCCACAAACGCCGGGGCGGCCAACGGTCTGCGCCGACTTTCCGAGATCAGCGACGACGAATACCGCGCGAATCTGGCGGATGGACTCGCCGTTTGGCGGCGTGCCGGGCAACACGGTGCATGCGCGTCTTGCCACACCCCCGATGGCATCGATTTGGCCCGTATTGGTTTTAGCGACGCTACCATTATCCGGCGCGCGATTGGACAGTCGGTGAATGCGGCGGATGCGCAAAAAGTTGTGACGATGGTGCACGCCGTGCGACGCAAATACGGCATCGACGTACCTTGCGACGCCGCGACTTTCCGCCCGTTTCAACCCGGAGGGGCGGTGCTACCCGGCGACACGGTGGTGGCGCGCGACATGGCTTTTTTCGCCCAGCTGAAAAAGATGGGCTTGCTCGTGGCAACCCAAACCATCAAGACCGAAAGCGACGCGCGTAAGGCCGAGGCCCAGCTGACTGCGGTCGATTTGCGGGCCATGAAGGTGGGCATTCCCTTCAACCGATGGACGGAAGACGGATTTCACGGCGACGAACACCTCACCACCGCCGAGTGGATCCCGGACGTTCCGTGCGAACCCGCACCGGACAAGGCGGCGCAGTGGTACGATTTACACGACGCCTACATATCCGATCCCACCGATTTGAATATGTGGGCGATCTACGACCGATTCGATGAACTGACCGGCCCCATGGGATTAATGCCGGACGACCAAACGTACGACGGTCTCATCCGCAGCAAATGCAAATCGATTTTGATCGGTTCCCATATGTTGCGGCGCGATTCGTTCGACTTTCCTGACGTGTGGGCCGGGGTTGCCGAAGCGGCGCGCAAGGACAGCAGCAACCGCTCGCCCGCCCGGTTGCGCGGCGAGGCTTTCTGGAAGGTCGGCGACGCAGCCCGATCGCTATTCAATTGCAAGCCCCCGGAAGCAGGCGTCACCTGCCTCACTTTTCCCGGCTACATGAAGGATAAGTACGCGATCGATCCCTACATGACCGCCGTTTCCGGCTATTACCGTCAGAACCACTACAGAGATGTGACGGATCCAACCCGGGTGCAGCTCAGCCGAACGATCGTTCCGTGGTTCTGGCTTGGGTGGACGTTCGATCCCAGTTTGCACAAATCAGGTGGGACGAATTCCACCCTCACGGGCGAATACATCAGTCAGCACACAGCCGGCGAGCGTGACTATTGGTTTCATCAGAGCTTCATGACGTTCATGCTGATGCTGCACCAGTTTCGCGTGAACAAACTTCATCCCGATCTTTTCGCGAACGGTTTCGTCGCGTTTCACGATGGGACAACCTACCAGGGACAGGTTGATCCTGAACCGGGCGATCCGCGCCTTGCTGACTATCCACGCTTTCGCGACAACTTGAAAAACGTGGCGACCCTGGTGTTTGGTCCAGGAAATCGCGATATCAAGAATTGATCGGGCCTCGGCCGCGTCTTGCTTGGAACTGCTAGCCGATCGCGATTTCAAGCAATGCGTGGCCATGCAACGCAGGCACGGTGACCTCGGTACGTCCGCCGGCGAATGAGAACGGCAGCGGCGCGCCGCCGGGAACCAGTGCCACGTGTCTCGGTTGGCGGGCGGTCTTGATCGACAGCTTGAGATTGAAAAGCGGAATCACGTCCTCGATGGTGTCGAAATTTTCACCGCGGCGTTCGGGCACGTAGTGCAAGAGGTGCACCACCAGCCGGCGCTCGGCGGTCTGCGCATTGACGGCCGTCAACAGTGTGCTCGGTCCGGTGTGACGCAGCAGAGGCTGCGCAAGCAACAGATCAAGGGCATTGCGCACCAGCAGCTTGACCCAGCGCGGAGCATTGCTGTTGTATTGCGTGAACACCGGATGTGCAAAGGCAATGGCATTGCCGTTTCGTGTTACACCGGGATAGCCGACCTTGCCACTTGAGGGCGCGTGCTTGTGCGAGAAGTAGTGTTCAATCGTTCGGTTGAAGTAAGGCTGCACGACGTCAGCAAGCGTCTCTGTCCCCCGACCGGTCACGAGGTGCAAACCTTTTTCGTACATCACAAGTTCGCCAGCCGGCATGCCTGCCGCCAGTGCGGAT
>JAYUPZ010000589.1:0-2809 GCA_043759805.1 Myxococcales bacterium
CCAAACTTGCACAACAAATCGAAAGTGCGAGCCTGGCCGCTCGATTTGGTCGCGTGAAGGTGTCCGTGGCACAGCGACGACGGGCGCAAGGGTTGTTGCGAAGGGTCTTCATCAGGCTCGTGATTCCGACCGAAGACTGGCGCCGGCCGTGTGTGGTGGCGCGCGCAGACTAGGTCGCAGGCTTCACCGAATAAGCTCGAAACTGTAGGTTCGCGACCTTGTCGTCGGTACTTCTGGCCCTCACCACAACGGGCTTGCCTGGCAACAGTTTGGTCGCCGGTATCCCTGCCGCGGCCCAGGAAAAACCACTGTATACGACCCGGTCGTGGTGAACCTCGATCGACAAGGGTTTGTCCAACTGCACAGCCTCGAGGGCAATAATGTCGCTGACCGGCTTGCCCAGCGGGGGCGATCCACCGGAACTGCGCACCGGTCGACCCTTGGCATCGGTTTGTAATACGAATACCCTGAGATCCCGTCCGGCAGGTAACGTGATCTGCGTTTGAGCGGCGCGTTCGGCGGTTTTGCTCGAAATGGCATTGAGCGATTCGATAGCGGAGGGAATGATAACGTCGG
This sequence comes from Myxococcales bacterium, assembly GCA_043759805.1. GTDB lineage: Bacteria > Myxococcota_A > Polyangia > Fen-1088 > Fen-1088 > JAWXBF01. Next base: position 577 of record JAYUPZ010000589.1, read on the forward strand.
GTTCCAGACCAAGTTCGTACGACTCTGCTGCGTAGCGGCCGAACGCGACCACGGTCATCTGTTCGGGACCCAGGGTCAGTTGATTGGCCGATACCGTGGGTGTAAAACCCGCATCGCGAAACAAAATGCGGGCACCTTCGAGCGGTGCCTGGAACTGTGACACAAGAGGCAAGGTTGCAGTCTGTACGGACTGCGTGGGATTGACGACGGTATAAACCGCACCTGCACCATCCAGATTCACAAAGCCGTAAGCTCCTTTCGCTTCGCCCGGAAGCCCTCCAAATGCGACGGTTTGCCCCAACCCCTGCAGTGGCATAAAAAGCCGCTGCGCGCGCGCGAGGAACACGGCGTCGTCCTTGTCGAGCAACTCCAGGTTGCCGTACAGTGTGTTTGCGCGACCTCCTCGGCTAAGCGCAAGGACTGCCATGCCGCGATACGCTTGCTTTCCGCGATGGTAGCCGGTTCCGGTTTTCGCTATCATGACGCTACTCGAATCGATCCGGTCAAGGGGAATGTCGTCGTTGTGAAAACGTCGAACCATGTGATCGCTGTATAGATCCATTGAGCGCCAGAGGTTCCACATCGGCACGTCTGAAAAACGCGGATCGCCACAATAGACCGCGTCGAATACGCGGAGCCATCGTTGGTCCCAGCCGCGCGAAGGTGGCGCGAAGGTATTATCCAGGTCGCTAACAAAGCCGTTGTACGCGAGCGTTACCACTTCGGGGTTTCGGCGTCGGAATCGGCCGAGTGCGGCTTGAAGCGCGAACGCATTCATGGCAGAGATCTCGGTTGGCGTCATCGATTGGCGCAGCTCTTCAGGCGCAGCGGCGAAGGCGGCAAAGTCAAACTTGAACAGCCGGATGCCCCGGTCGTACCAGCCCTGCAGTGTCGCCATCAGATCGTCGAGGTATCCTCCCGACGCCAATGAGAGCGCGTTGATGCGGGGATCGTGAGAATCCTTCCAGGCTTGCAACACGGGTTTCGGATTGTTTCCCCAGGTGCTGTTGGTACCCAGCCACAATCCGGGCTTGATGTTGTTTTGACGGCACCGGGTAATCCAGGCGTCCCCGCCGCGTGGGAATTTCTTCTTGTCGAATGTTCGATAACTTCCCTGTTGATCGAACCAGAAGCAATCCATCAAATAATAATCGAAACGCATGCCGAGCTTACGCAATCGCAACAGTTCATCGAGCTGCATGAGTGCCAGCTTTTCCGTCAACGGAACGGCGTCGGACAGTTCGTCGTAGGCGCCCCAGTTAATGTAAATCGACGCGGGGCTCGCCAGGCCCGCGGGATTCATGGTTTGCGCCCGCGCCGCCCGGGGCACGAGCAGCGGACCCAGGGCTGCGATCCCGGCCTTACCCAGATCTCGTCGACTCGGGTGAAGGACACGATTGAGCGGGGAGAGTGATCCTGAGGGAAGCAGTGTCCGGGACATTTAAGTAAGGTATCTTAACAAAATAGGCGAATCCAATGGAAAGTACCACGGCCGGCTCGGTGAGCGCACCGCAACAGCGAAAAATCTGTCGGACCGCCGTGCAATGTGCGGGACTGCTCGATGAAGCGGTAGTCTCGCTGCCATGACATTTCATATTCGAGTCGCCCGAGCGTGCCTCGTTTTACCAACGTTGCTTTTCTCAGTTTGGGCCTGCGAATCCGAATCCGAATTCGTCGTACCTATCGCCGATGCCGATCCAGGTTTTTCTGGAGAAGGAGATGGCGCCGTGGATGCCTCGGTCCCATTCGTGAATGCCACCATGGACGGTGCCGCGGTGGTAGACGCCGTTCTAGACGTTTCCCCCGTCGTGGTGGGAAAATCCCTGTACGTCAGCCCCACGGGTTTGAACACGAATTCAGGGACGAAAGACGCTCCGTTGCAATCTATCATCACCGCGGTCAAACGTGCTGAACCGGGTGATACGATTTGGTTGCTTGACGGGGTTTTCAATGAAGTCACGGAGAAAGTTCCGGCCGCCGGAACGCCGATTCCGTGTGGCGGAGGATTTGGTGTCGTTGTTCCCTCCGGTGTTACCGTTCGAGCCGTGAATCCCGGCGCCACCACGGTCTCAGTCGGTGGCTGGATTGGCTTTTGTCTTCAGGGCGGAACGGTTTGGGATATCGACTTCACCCATCCACCCTTCGGCGGCGTGGCGTTGCAAACCCACCCGGGGGACAGCGTCGTGGAGGGGGCGACCTTCGACGATCTGTATTGCGGTGGCGGCAGCGGATG
>JAYUPZ010000590.1:0-5913 GCA_043759805.1 Myxococcales bacterium
CCAGCGTGTACCCGTCGTTCATCGTGAGTAAATCCGTGTAGGCAGCGACTTTCTCGGCGTTTTCGCCTTTGCCCTCCGCATGCCGATCCAATTCTTTGAGTGCCTCGAAGATCTCCCGATCGCCGCGCATGGCCACTTCGACCGTGGGCACCGAGTCATCCGCAAACTGATCCTGGCTTAACATCCCGACGCGCGTGTTGCGCGGGATCGTGACCGAGCCCTCCGTGGCGGATTCGAGGCCAGATAGCACGCGAAGCAGCGTCGATTTACCGCTGCCGTTGGCACCCACCAGGCCGTAACGTTCGTGGCCGAGTAGCTGCAGACTCACGTCCTCGAATAGAACCTTGGGACCGAAGCGTTTCGCGAGCTGAGTTAGGACAATCATGCGGCAGGAGCGCCTATTTACTTCCCGCGGTGTCGCTGATCCAGTGCGTTCATCCGATCGACGCCTTCCCGGCCTTTTTCGCCCATTTCGGTGTTGAACCAGGACTCCAAAATCTCCCTCAGCATCCCTTCGGAACAAAAACGGTTGGATAAACAAAGCACATTGGCGTGGTTCCAGACGCGCGCGCCGGCCGCTCCGCCTGCATCCCAAACGAGTGCCGCCCGGATGCCGGCTACCTTGTTGGCGGCCATGCAGATACCGGTCCCGGTCCAACAAAAGAAGAGACCTTCATCACAGGCGCCGCTCGCAACCGCGAGTGCGGCGGCCTCGGCTGCGTCGGGCCATGGAATATCGCGTTTCTCTGCGATCGCGCCGAAAACCTGGGATTGCATGCCGTGCTCGTTCAACCACGCAACGGCCGTGTCGTGGATGGGATGGTTTTCGTCCGAGACAATCGCGATGCGCATACTGTGGCCAAGAATAGCGGAATGGGCGACAATCCGGGCCGATCATGAACTTGGCCCTCTTGCGGATGTCGGCAACGTTCGGAATTGCGATGGTCTTGATGTCGCTCAGTGAGCCGGCGGCGAAGGCGCAACCGAAACCGCCGCGATATGATCTCTTGCTGCGGAAAGGCCACGTCATTGATCCGCGCAATGGCATCGACGGTCGGCGAGATGTGGCCATTGTCGACGGCAAGATCGCCGCTGTGGAAAAGTCGATAGCTGCGGTGGATGCGCGCAAGGTCATCGACGCGCAAGGGCTATACGTCACCCCCGGCTTCATCGATGTGCACGCGCACATTGGCTTCGGTAACGACGGTCGTCCGGCCCATACACCGGCGCGCTATCTGGCCTCGGGTGCAACGACGGTGGTCGACGCTGGCAGCTGGGGCGTGCGGCATTTGGATTTCTTTCGCGAGCGTTTCGTCGTGAATTCGCCACTGCGTGTCCTCGCATTTTTGAACATTGTATCAACGGGCATGACCTCGGAGGATCTCGAACAAGATTCCGCCTTGATGGACGTCGAAGCCGCGGTGGCAGCGATTGAAAAGAATCGGGACATCATCGTGGGCGTCAAGTCAGCCCACTATTGGAGCAAGTTGCCTTTCGACGCCATCCATCAACCCTGGACCTCGGTTGATCGCGCGCTTGCCGCAGCCGGGCGCACCGGTGTTCCCATCATGGTGGATTTTTGGCCGCGCCCACCCGAGCGATCCTATGCAGATCTTCTTGCACGTTTGCGTCCGGGCGACATTCACACACACGTGTTTGCACAACAATTTCCCGTTCTGGATGAAAAGGGAAAGGTCTCCGCATTCATGCGTAAAGCCAGGGAGCGTGGCGTGCTTTTTGACCTCGGTCATGGCGCGGGTAGTTTCTGGTTTCGAAACGCTGTGCCGGCGATCGCGCAGGGTTTTGTGCCGGATACTTTTGGCACCGATCTGCACCAGGGCAACCAGAATGGGCCGGTGGTCGACATGCAGACGACGCTTGGCAAGGTATTGTCGATGGGCATTTCAGTGGTACGAATGGTCGAGGGCGTTACGGTCAACGCCGCCCGCGCGATTCGTCGCCCTGAACTCGGAACGTTGTCGGTCGGTGCCGAGGCCGATCTCGCGGTGTTCGCGGTTGAAAAGGGTCGCTTCGGCTACTCCGACTGTGGTCATGCATCAATGGTCGGAAAATTTCGTCTGTCGAATCGAGTGACGCTTGTTCACGGTCGTGTTGCGTTTGATGCGGGCGGTCTTTCTATGGTGCCCTGGCAAGAGGCTCCGCCGCAGTATTTCACCACACCACACTTGCAATCGGATCCCCCGGCCATGGCTGATTCTGAATCATTGCCGAATCGAAAAGCCGCGCTTTGAGTCACCATCACAATCCATCCGGAGTTTTAGCCATGAAAACAATCAATCGACGCGTGTTCAACTCATTGACCCTGCCTTTTTCGGCGGCGCTGTTCGCCGCCTGCAACCACCAGAAACCGGGCGCTGCGACTGTGCCGCAGGTCGAGCCTGGAAAACAGATGCTGCGAACGTTGCCTGGCAGCTATGCACACTGGCTCTATCTCCCACCGGAATACGACGGGAATACCGCAATGCCTCTGCTCGTCTTTCTTCACGGTAGCGGTGAACGGGGAACACAACCCGAGGTGGTGAAAAAACACGGCCCGCCCAAGCTCATTGCAAACGGTCAACATCTGCCCTTTGTCGTCGCGTCACCCCAGTGTGATACGGGCGACTGGTGGTCTGAATGTCGGGTGATTGCCTTGTTTGACCATCTGTCGGCCACGCTCAAAATCGATCCGACGCGGGTTTATTTAACCGGCCTATCCATGGGCGGCTACGGGACCTGGGAGGTGGCTGCCCGCAACCCGGATCGATTTGCTGCCATCGTGCCGATTTGTGGCGGGGGCGATTCACGTTTCGGTACCAAACCCCTGTCGACCATTCCCACCTGGGCATTTCACGGCGAAGCGGATTCTGTCGTGCCGGTGGCGGAAAGCTCGGAGATGATCGAGGCGATGAAAGAGCACGGTGCCAAGGAGGCCAAGCTGACGGTCTATCCGGGCGTTGAACACGACTCATGGACGAAAACGTATGACAACCCCGAGGTGTATTCCTGGTTGCTATCGCATCGGCGTCCCCCAGCTAACAACCTCGGCCGCGGCTAAAGTTTCCGTGGGGGCCGCATACCCCATTCTGACGCACTCGGATACAAATCTTGGCCCGAATTTGATGAATGCGGATTTCAGACTCGCGGGCGAAAACGAATGTGGGGGGATTCCACGAATCGCCTTGCACAACAAATGAACCGAATGTAGACCATCATACTACATTGTGGGGGAGTTGAAGATGAAGTTCCCGTTTGTGTCATCAACCTTAGTTAGAAATGCGCTGATTGCGTTCGGCTTTATCGCAGCGACGGCGCTGGCTACATCTTGCGAAACGCAAGGAAGAGGTCTTCCCAACGTGGAGCCGGGATCGGGCGGTGGCATAGGATCGACCGGCGGTCAGGGCGGAACCGAAGACACGACGAAACCGGTCGACCGGGGCCTGCGTAAACCAGCCGCGCACTGTGAGGCACCCGAGATTGTTGCAGAACTCGGCCAGAGCTGCGGTTGCCACGAAGAATGTGGATCGGGGCTTTGCGTGGACGGCGTATGTTGCACAAGTGCGTGCGACGGAACGTGTGAGGCTTGCGACGTCGCCGGTAGCATGGGGTCGTGTTCTCCCATCCCGGACGGCAACAAGCCGGTGCTGGCGGGTCAATGTACTTCCGAGTCAATAGCGAGTTGCGGCCTGGACGGGATGTGTGACGGTTCAGGTAGTTGTCGCAAGTACCCCGATGGAACGGTTTGTGAACCGGGTAAATGCGAGGGTGCGCTCGTCAGTGGAACCCGCGTTTGCTCGGACGGCGATTGCAAGGCTGGCGCCGTCGAGGTTTGTACGCCCTTCAGCTGTGATCCTGAAACGAACACTTGTTTCGATGCGTGCGCGGGTACGTCGCAGTGCTCTTCGGGCAATGTCTGTCAGGGGGACAGTTGTGGTTTGCGCAAGCAAGGCGCATCGTGCGGTGCGAACTCTGATTGCGAATCTGACTTTTGCGCCGACGGCGTTTGCTGCACCACGGCCTGCAATGGTCCTTGCGTCAGTTGCGATCAGGTTGGCAACGAGGGCACCTGCAAGCCAGTCGCGGCCAAGCAGGCCGACCCCCACAAGATCTGTAAAAACGAGGGCCAAAACTCGTGTGGGACTTCCGGTGTTTGCGACGGTAAAGGAGCCTGCGAACGTTACTCTGCGGGCACCGTTTGCGGCGCGAGCCGCTGTGAAGGTGGAAGCCAGATTCCGGCATCGACCTGTGATGGCACAGGATCGTGCAAAACGAGTCCTCCTATCCCCTGTGCTCCCTTTGTTTGCGGTGGGAATGCGTGCAAGGATCGGTGCACCGCGGATACCGACTGCACAGGCGGCAACACCTGTCTGAACGGAAGCTGCGGAAAGAAGGGTCCAGGACAAAACTGCACCGGCAACGTGCAGTGCGCGTCGAACTTTTGTGTTGAAGGGATCTGTTGCGACAGTGCCTGCTACGGCACGTGCCGCTCCTGTTCTCTCTCCGGTTCCCGTGGACAATGTCGAAACATTCCGGCCGGTCAAGTCGATCCGCGCATTGCCGCAGGGTTGAAGGACGCCAACCAAATTTGCGCAAGCGATGGTGTTGCGTCGTGTGATCGAAACGGCCTTTGTAACGGCAACGGTGGTTGTCAGCTTTTCCCACAGGGAACGGAGTGTCGTGCGCAGAGCTGCAGTGATTCCACCGACGTCTACACGCGCCCGTCCACCTGCGATGGATCGGGCACCTGCCAGGCCGGGGCCACCAACAGTTGCGGTCGCTATCAGTGCAACGGCGCAGTGTGTGCTGCTTCCTGCGCGAGCAGCGCCCAGTGTGTCACCCCCAATACCTGCGACGCGAACGGATCCTGCGGCAAAAAAGCCAATGGGGCAACTTGCTCGACCGACGCACAATGTGAGCGCGGCAATTGTGAACAGGGCGTCTGTTGCGCGACAGCTTGCACGGGGAGTTGTTTCTCCTGCTCGACGTTGCAGCGTCCCGGCGAATGTGTGGCTGTTGCTGCCGGCGGCCAGGATCCAGCCAACATTTGCAAAGATGACGGTTCGTCCACCTGCAAAAATAACGGGGTGTGCAACGGCAGCGGTGGTTGCCAGAAATTTGCCTCGGGAACAACGTGCGCGGCGGCATTTTGTACGAATTTGGTCGAACAACAGTCATCCACCTGCGACGGCCTGGGCAATTGCTCGCCGGGTACCCGGGTTCCTTGCGACAAGTACATTTGCGACATGGCCGGCCGATCTTGCTATGACTCGTGTCGTACGGATGCCGAATGCGCTCCGAGCGCGGGTTGTGTGAATGGAAGCTGTGGCAAAAAGAGCAAGGGCGCCAGTTGCCAGCGAGATTCGCAATGCGCTTCAGGGTTCTGCTCCAACGGATTTTGCTGTGATGCTCGCTGTGACGGGATTTGTGAATCCTGCGCATTGTCGGGCAGCCAGGGAACATGTTCGCCCGTTGCCGCTGGCGTCGCGGACGACGATACGATTTGTACGGCTTCCGTGCCCGCCATGTGCGGCAACAATGGGTTGTGCGATGGAAATCGACAGTGTCAGAAGTGGTCGGCTGCAACATCGTGTCGCCTTCAATCGTGTCCCGCCGGTGCGACGCTTACGGCGCCAGCGTCCTGCACGGGAACAGGCTCGTGTCCCGCCCTCGTGACCCAGCCCTGCGGTACCCACGTCTGTAATCCCGCAACGAATTCTTGCCTCACGTCTTGTGACGGCAACGAGGATTGTACCTCCGGTAATTTCTGCTCCGCGGTTGGCATGTCGATGAGTTGCGGTCTCAAACAAGCGGGTGCATCGTGCGGCGATGGCGCGGAATGCGGCAGCGGCAATTGCGTCAACTCGACCTGCTGTGTTTCCGCTGCCTGCGGCACCTGTAGGAGTTGCGCCAATG
>JAYUPZ010000591.1:0-5909 GCA_043759805.1 Myxococcales bacterium
GGTCGCGTGGTCGTATCCGCGATACCCACCTGATTGAGCATTTGTGCGGTGCCAAACGAAGTCCCCAGTGCATCACCAACCTGAGCGACCAATATCCCAATTTCATCGGCGGGCACCACGGGAATCACAACCTGTACGTTGGGTCGGAAATCTCCAGCCTTGAGGATCGAGATCTTGGTCTTGTCTTCAACGGGATCAATCGAGTTGATGACCACGTCTTTGTCGCCCGTGACAATGGTTCCCGCATCGGTGAAAGACGCCGCATCATCCGCAATCGTCAGTCCACCATCAAGTCGCGAGACCACATTGCGACCCGGATCTGAAGCGTCATTGCCCACGCCGACGCTGGTGGCACTCGGTCCATCCTCGCCACAACCAACCAACACCACGGCAACCATCGACAGCAATAAGGAACTGGATTGTTTGATATTCACGCAATGCCTCCTGTTGCGGCGCAAGCACCACCGCCAACTATTGAGCTAAGTCTTTCGTATTCGAATCCGTTTTCTCGGCCGGAACATCTGCAGGGAACGCAAGAACGACATACTGGCTGCCGTCAGGGCCCGCGTCAGTGCGCGGGGTCGGCAGCGATGGCGCCTTGAGCGTCACAATGATCTCGACATCCTTTTTGCGCTGGCGTGCCTGCACCGAAAGCACGTTGGTTCCGAAGAACCGGGTTTCCAGCCGTCGACTGTTGTTGTCAAGGTGGATGCGACAGTTGCGCAGGAAAACCGAAATACGTTTGCCCGAGGCCACGCCCATTTCAAATGGCGTGGGCGTCGAGGTTTGCAGGAATACCAGAGGTCCGTTTTCGGATTTCTGGAAACCTGTCCAGACAAGCTGCGGTGCAGTGCCCTTCGGCGGCGGCAATGGGTTCTTGCGCGGAAGCTCGGGGCTTACGCCCACGTACTTTTCGTTGTCCGGGGTGGTCACGTCTCCTTCGGCTGCGCGGGATATGCCCCCAAACAACAGAAACGCAGCGACTGCTGCGGGCGTGAAAAGCGAAAAACGGAGAACTGAACCAGTGCCGGATAACATGCGTCCGAGGGTAGCCATCGGCTGATCGTAGAGCGGCCTTCACTGAAAACGAAAAAAACGTCCCTATTTCCACAACCTACGCGGTCAGAACGGGTCAATCGCCTCCCCGAGCAAGGCGGCACGAAGGGGACCGACCAAAAAGAGGGAGCCAGCAACCGCCACCGGAAGTCGGGCTGCACCCGCCCTGACGATCCATTCAACGGGATCGGGCACCGTCAGGATCTCACTGAAGCCAGCTTGCCTCGCCGCGTTGGCAAGGTCAGAAAGGGGCATCGGTCGTGGACCCAGCGTCGTTACCGCGATCCGTGTAAAGGCCCCGGCGAGGGCCGAAAGAATGCCCGCAGCATCCTTGTCTGCGGAGATCCCGACGAGGATCTGCTTCGGCCGCATTGTCGCTGGCAGCGCAACGACATAGTTTGCGAAGCTTGCAGCTCCCTGCGGATTGTGGGCGCCGTCGAAAAGCACCGAGCCTATCGATTCGCAACGGCCAGGCCACTGCACCTGGGAAAGGCCGGAAGCATAAATCGATTCTGAAAGGGACAGGCCCAACGACCGAGACGCGAGATCGACGACGGCACAGGCAAGAGCGGCATTGTCGCGCTGGTGCGTACCCGACAGCGAAAGCGGAATCCCGCCAAGTCCGCGGCTCTCAAGCGATTGCGGATAAACAACGGGAGCGCCCACGCGCTGCGCAGCTTCGGATACGAGCTGCACAACTTCCGGTGCGTTTGCAGTGCCTATCACCATCGGCACGCCGGGTCGCGCAATCGCGGCTTTTTCGAGCGCAATCGACGCGAGATCCGAACCGAGTAGTGACGTGTGGTCGATTCCTATCATGGTGATCGCTGTGACTTGCACGCCCACGGCCGTGACGGCATCCAGTCGACCACCAAGACCCGTTTCAAGCACGGCCAACTCAACGCCGTCCTCGACCATTGCCAACAAGGCGAGGAGCAGCGAGATCTCAAAATACGTGAGCGACACCGACGTGGCATCGATGCGAGCGAGCAGCGCGCCCAGACGTTCACCGTCCACTTCAGCACCCGTGATACGAATTCGTTCGGTGAATCGCGCGAGGTGCGGTGAGCTGAACAGTCCCACCCGCAATCCCGCCACACGTCCCATGGCTTCGACCATCGCGCAAACCGAACCTTTTCCATTGGTGCCTGCGATCTGCACGCAACACATGGATTTTTCGGGCCGCCCCAGGGCGTCGAGAGCCGCGTTCACGCGATCGAGACCCAGCAAAATGCCTCGACCAGCAACGGCCGACATGCGTGTCAAAAAGCGGCGGTATTCAGGGCCAGCCGAGACCACACTCACGATGCGGCGGCGACGCGAGGTTTGCCGGTCAGGCTTTTCACGATCTGAGCGATCGTCGACTTCATGTCGCGTCGGGCGACGATCATGTCGACGAAACCGTGTTCAAGCAAAAACTCGGAACGCTGAAAGCCGGGGGGCAAGCTTTGGCCAATCGTACTTTCAATAACCCGCGCACCCGCAAAACCGATTTGCGCCTTCGGCTCTGCAAGTGTCACGTCCCCCAACATTGCAAAACTTGCCGCAACACCTCCGGTGGTTGGGTTCAGTAGGATCGACAAGAGCGGAATGCCGGCCGAGCGCAACCGCGAAATCGCCGCCGAAGTCTTGGCCATTTGCATGAGCGACAACACGCCTTCTTGCATTCGCGCGCCACCCGAAGCACAAAAAATCAAGGCAGGAACCCGGCGTTCCAGGGAACGCTCGTAGACGCGTGTGATCTTTTCGCCGACAACCGATCCCATCGAACCGCCCATAAATTCGAATACGAAGAATCCAGCCTCCACGGGCTCACCATCGACAAGACCCGAACCGGACACGAAAGCGTCGGCAGTTTTGGACTTTCGTTGTGCGATTCGAATGCGGTCGTAATACTTCATCGAGTCGAAGAATCCGAGGGGATCGATGCTCTCGATCCGCGCGTCGTGCTCGGTGAAAGTACCCGCGTCAAAAAGCAATTCAATGCGAAGGGCGGTCGGTAATGCGAAGTGGTGCTGACAACGGGGACACACCTGCTGGTTGCGGACAATGTCGGCCGTCAGGAGGGTTTCTCGACACTCCGGGCATTTCGTAAATACACCGGCCGGGACGCTGCGCTTGGTTGGCATGGCATCATCGTCGGCATCCCCTTCCGCGTCGAGCTCGGCTTCCGCAGCAGCATCGTCAAGCGTGGTCTTCGGGCCTTCTTCTGGCTTTTCGGGGTCCATGGGCTCGCCGGTTGTGGTTGGTGACGCTATCTTGAACCGCCCCTTGCCCCTGTCAATGGAGACCAACCACTATGACGCTGTCGTTTATGGCGACGACCTGACGGGTCTCGTCGCGTCGTGTCTCCTGGCCCACCGGGGTCTGAGAACGCTGTTGGTCGGACACGATCGGGTGTCGCCAACGGTCGCTGCTGGATCCCGTGTCTTGGGTGCGCTTCCCTCGTTGTTGCCCCCGCTGGAACTCGGTTCCGTGCGACGGGTTTTTGCAGAACTGAACCTGATTCCCATTGTACGACGCAGGTCCGAAATCCTCAGCCCCAAGGCCGAGCTCGTCCTGCCCCAGGGACGGTTCGACCTCGGCGCACCGGATTCCGAGCTCGTCACCGCACTTGGTCGAGCGTTCCCCGATGCGCGCGAACATATGCGCCCCATCCTCTCTCGTCTCACCGACATGGCGGCCGTGCTCGGGCCCATCCTGAGCGCCGATCTCTCATTGCCACCCATCGGGTTTTGGGAGCGCCGCGAAGCCGCCCGCTACCAGTCGCGCTTGCCGAGCCGTGATACAGATGCAATGGCGCCACTTGAAGCCACGCATCCTCTGCGAGCCGGCATCTCCGCCATCGCCTCGCTTTCCAGCAATTTTGCTCCCTCCGATTTGGGTCGTGTGCCCGTCGCGCAGGCGTTTGCCAACGCACGGCGTGGGTTCCATCGCTTCCCGGGCGGCAACGGTGATCTACGGGCGATGCTGCTCGAAAAACTTCAAACCGACTCCGGTGAGATTCGTGCACGTGCCATTCCGGCCAAGATCACCTTGCGACGCGGCCGTGCGGCGGGAATCCAGCTTCGGCCACGCGATGAGTTCATTGGTCTGGATCACCTGATCTGGTCGGCGCCGATCTCCGAACTGCTGCCTTTCTGCGATGAAAAATCCGGCCGTCGCCTGCGCGAGTTCGGCGTGGGCATTCGACCTTCGTGTTACAAATACTGTATATCGGCACTGCTTTCCCCCGAAGGACTCGGCGACCCGCGACCCTCGCGAACGTTTTCTGTACTGGATCCCGCCCGACCCTTGCTTGAGGAAAATGCCATCGTCGTGACGGTCGGAACCCCGTCTGGCCCCGAAGGTCCGTATGCGATCTGGATTGAATGCCTCGTTCCCGCCGGCGTCGTCACGTCCGATCGCTCGTATCTATCTTTTGTTCGAAGCCGCGTGCTGGATCATGTGCGACGCTTGTTTCCCGGGTGGGATCGCCACGTGCAAGCGATCGTTTCGGCGCACGATGGCGTCGCGGCTGAATTGCGCGACGAGGGCGGCATGCTTTGCCCGGTAAAGGCCCAGACACCGATTTCGTCCATCCCAGCGGTCCTCAGCAGCGATTTGCCTCGCAGCCTCGATGTGGGCGCCATACCGCACGCTTCGGGTGTTCGAAACCTCCACCTCGCCAGCACCGAGAACCTACCCGGGCTTGGTCTCGAAGGTCCTTTTGTGAGCGCTTGGAATGTCGCCCGCATCGTGGCAAAGGGTCGGCAACGCCGATCGGGGACCGCCGGAATGATGCTTCTTGGCGACGCCTGATCGATTTTTTGATTGGTGACGAAAGCCAGCTTACGTTGTTTAGATGATGGTTGATAGACGTCGTGCGGAACGTGAGCGGCGGGGGATTGAGCGGGTACGGGCCACCTTCGCAGTCAAGATGGTGGCCGATGGGAGCATCGTCCTCGCGCAATGTGAAGACGTGGGAACGACAGGGATCACCCTGCGTCGAGCGGGCGGCCAGCCGGTTCCGGTTGGGACGCCTATCAAGATCTGCTTCTCCTTGCCGGACGACCGAATGGTTCTGACCGCCTACGGCGAAGTGGTGACCGATCGCAGCGCGGGCTACTTCCGGCGTACAGGCTTGCGTTTTTCACGCATCTCACCGGAAGCCAGCCGTCGATTGAGCGTTTTCTTCGAGGGTCGTCAAACCCATCAGGCGACGACAGCCGACGAACAACACGCCCCGGGCTAGACCTTTACTTTACGGCGAGCGATTCCGCTTCTTCGACGATGAAGTTGGGAATGCCGTCCACAACGGCGAAGCCGAGCCTGCACGTTTTGCACGTGAAGCGGGTTTCCGCGTCATCCAAAACAAGGGCGCCCTTGCATTTGGGGCACGCGAGGATGTCGATCAGGGCACGATTGAGCTGCAGAGCCATTGGGCTTGAAACCTTAGCAATCTCGACGCAAAAAGAGAACTGAGGAATACTTCCTCTGTCTAATGTTGAAGCGCATCGCGTTCCTGATTGTCCTCTCAGCCGCCCTCGGCCTCGCTGGCTATACGTTTCGGCGTTTCTTCCGGATGATCCGGGCGGGCAAACCGGCTGCCGTATTCGATCGACCTTGGGATCGCCTGCAGTCCATCTTGGATTTCTTCTTCGGCCAGAAAAAGGTTGTCGAAGAGGCTGAGATCCCATCGGCGCGCTGGAAGGGATTCGTCAAAGCGATCGGAAGCAAGTACCACTTCCTCATTTTCTGGGGCTTCATCGTCATCACGATTGGCACAACGGAAACGATCGTTTCTGCCGTCATACCTGGGCTCACCCTCGATCGACTGCTGGGTGTCCGCATTGCCCATATTATTTACGCCT